>JBBQXR010000063.1:0-11928 GCA_038209455.1 Acidimicrobiia bacterium | reverse complement strand
GAAGGCCTTGCCCTCGAAGCGTTCGATGCCGTCGATCCCTGGCAGCTTGGCCTTGTGCATGAGCCCGCCGGCCGAGATGAAGAACCGGGTACGGATGTGGTCGCCGCGCTGGCTCACCAGATCCCAGCGGTGCGCGTCGTCGTCCCAGGTCAGTGATTCGACCTCGGTCTGGAAGAGAGCGTGCTCGTAGAGCCCGAAGTGGCGCCCGAGAAGTTGGCAGTACCCGAAGATCTCGGCGGCGCTCGCGTACCTCTCGGTCGGCATGTAGCCGGTCTCTTCGAGGAGCGGGAGGTAGATCGTGGCGTCGACATCGCACATACAACCGGGGTAGCGGTTCCAGTACCAGGTACCTCCGAAGTCGGCGGCCTTCTCCACGATCCGGAAGTTGTCGATCCCGAGCTTGGTGAGATTGATGCCCGCGAGCATCCCGGCCCAGCCGCCGCCGAGGACGACGACGTCGACCTCCTCGGTGACCGGTTCGCGCGTGAAGTCGGGGTCGGCCCAGGGGTCACGGTCGAGGTGGTACTCGCCGAGGGAGTGGTACTGACCGAGCCCTTCGTCGCGCACTCGCTTCGCGCGCTCGGCCTCGTAGCGAGCCTTCACCGCGGCAATGGTCGACGGATCGGGGCGGGTCATGGATGGCTCCCGGGGAAGTTGGCCTCGACCGCGTCGGATCCAACGCCCGACGCAGCGCCGGATTATGCCGCCCGACGCGCCCGAGCCACGGAACGAGCCCGACCGTTGTCCCCTGGTGTACCGGTGCGGTACCGGCGGGGACAACGGTCGGGTGGTGGTCACGCGTTCACCATCGGCGTCCTCAGGCCGTGCCGACCTCGCACTCCTTCGGGTCGATGTGGCCGAGACTGCGGACCACCTCGAACGAGCCACCGGCCGAGCGGGCGATGTACATGTTCACGCGCACGTGGTGTTGACCCGGCACCATCTCGGCGGGACCTCCCGGTCCTTCGGTGATCCGTGCATGGTCGAGCGCCGCGATCACGTCGGCCTGGTCGAGCGAGCCGGCCTCGTTGACTGCCGCCTCCCAGAGCTTGAGCGCCCGGTACGTCCCGGTACACGCACTTCCCGCCGTGAACATCGCACTCCCCGGGAACAGCCGCTCATAACGGTTGAGGAGTTCGATGCTGAACGGATCGTCGACCGACCGGTAGTAGTCGAGACAGCCGTAGAGACCCTCCACCTGTTCCGCGGGCACGAGGTTCAGGAAGTTCTCGTCGAAGTACGTGCAGACGATCGTCCCTCCTCGCTTCGTGAAGCCGGCGTCGTACAGGCCCTGAAGAAACGGAGTCAGCCCCGGCGGCACGATGGTGTTGAACACGACGTCGGCCTCGGTCGCCATGATGTCGGCGATCACCGCGTCGTACTCCATGTGGTCCATCGGGAAGTACTCCTCACCGACGACCGAACCACCCTCGGCCGTCACGACCTCCCGCACCTTCTTGTTCATCACCTGCGGCCAGATGTAGTCGGCCGACGGCATGTAGAAGGTCTTGGCGCCGGTCTCGCGCATGAGCCACGGGAAGAACGGCTCCACCTGCTGCGCCGGCACGGGACCGGTGCAGAAGATCAGCGGGTCGCACTCCTGACCCTCGTACTGCTCGGGGTACAGGTAGAGGGTCTTCGCCTCGTCGACCACCGGACGCTTGATGGCCTGACGGGTCGAGCTGTAGATCCCGCCGATCACCACGTCGACCTGGTTGCGCTCGACGAGCTTCGCGGCTCGGGCCTCGGCCACCTCGTCGTCGGTCGCACTGTCCTCGATGAACAGTTCGACCGGCCGGCCGAGGAGGCCACCCGAGGCGTTGATGTCGTCGATCACCATGCGGGCGACGTTGGTATTGGCGATCCCCATGAAGGACAGGGGACCGGTCTGGTCGGTGATCAACCCGACGCGGGCCGATCGGTCACTGGAATTGGTCATCGTTCCGACCTCCTACGCGTCGTAGGTGGCCAGGAACGCGGCCGACTCGGGCTTGGTCAGGTGACCGGCCTCTTTGAGGACGGGCGGGACGGTCGGGTCCGAGACGAAGGCGGCCCAGCCGGCCTCGTCCCAGTCGAAGAGCACCCAGACGCGGTTCTCTTCGCTCGGGTCACGGAAGACGGTCGAGCCCTTGGAGCCGTGGGCCGAGCGCTTCTCGGCACCCTTGGTTCCGAACACTTCGAGGAAGCGGTCGACTTCTTCGACCGTGGTGGTTGCGAGCAACATGGCGATTCCCTTCGGTTCTGCGACCGCCGACCGGATTCGATCGGCGTGCTTCGCATTGTCCGGGAACCCCGCTCGGGCAACATCGGTAGCGCTACCCATTGGTGATGGGCATGGCAAGTAGGTAGTTCGGTCAGGCGCTCACTGCACCGTCGACCACCCGCTGTTGGACCGCCCACCGGGTGGCCGCAGCCCGATTGCTAACGCCGATCTTCGTGTAGATGTGTCCGATGTGGTGCTCGGCCGTGCGCTTCGAGATGAACAGCTCGGAGGCGATCTCACCGGCGGCCAGGCCGTCGGCGAGCAACCGCAGCACCTCCACCTCGCGCCGGCTCAGACCACCCGGGCGATCGATCGCAGGCCGTGGCGTCGGATCCCGGCGGGCGACCTCGAGCTGCTGCCGCGCGTAGACGGCGGCCTCGCCGAGATCGAAGGCGGCGCCGTCGGCGGTCAACTGTTCCGCTCGCTTCGGTCCGAGTGCGCGTGCGATCCGGTCGCCGAGCTCGGCGAGTTCGGGCACGTGGTGGGCGCTCGAGGGCTCGTTCGTCAGGGCGCCGACCAGCGTGGCCGCCGGATCGTTCCGGCCCAGTCGTTCGAACAACGCCGGCACGCTGGCCAGCGTGATGATCAGCTGCGGCACGTTGCCGGCTCGTTGGAACGCGCCGATCGCCTCGGCGAACAGGCCGAGGGCGGCGGCGGGCTCACCATCGGAGGTGTGGAGTCGGGCCGCGTCACGCGCGATGAAACCCTCGAAGAACTGCACATGCTGCTCTCGGACGACGATCATGCCCTCGTCCCATGCTGCAAGCGCCCGACGCGGCTCGGTGCGGGAATACGCCATGCCCGCGATCCACAGCGAATACGCGATCCAGTACGGATTGCCCAGCGCACGGGCGACCATGACGGACTCCTCGGTGATGGCGAGCGCCTCCTCGATGCGACCCGCGGACTGGAGCCCGTCGACGTAGGAGGAGAACGCGTAGCCACGTTCGCGTCCGTACCGTTCGGCGACCATCGCCGTGAGTTCGACGTAGCGGTCGAGGTCACCGCAATAGACCGAGCCGAGCGCTTCGATGAACGACGCGTATCCGGGTGGGCACGCCTCGTAGCGCTCGTCCTGTTCCAACTCCGTGGCCCGGTGGGCATTGGCGCGCGCAGCCTCGGCCCGGCCCGCGAAACACGCGTACCCGGCCGCGGTGTACAGGCGGGGGAGTCGGCGGACGTCAGCCGCCGTCGCGGGGCCGAGGAGCTCCTCCGCCCACGCCAGGGTCTCGAAGAGCTGCACGGAGAAACCCATCAACGCTGCGTGTGCGGCGACGTCGGTCGCGACATCGAGGTTCCCGCGCGCCGCGCTCCACCGGTACGCGACGCGCAAATTGCCGAGCTCGAGCTCCGCCCAGTCGACCGAAGCTCGCCATCCGGGACCGTCCCAGGCGTCCCAACGCACGACTGCTTGCCGGGCGAAGTAGGCCGCGTGCGCGTCACGGGTCGTTTCGAGGCCACCGTGCTCGGCGAGGCGATCTTCGGCGAACTGGCGGATCGTCTCGAACAGGGCGTAGCGGGTGCGGGCGGTGGCGTGGTCGGCGACGACGAGTGATTTCCGCACGAGCGAGTCGAGGTGGCGCAACACCTCCACGTCGTCGTCACCGTCGACGACGGCCACGAGACCCCCCAGGTCGAAACCGCCGGCGAAGACAGCAGTGCGGCGGAGCAGGCCCCGCTCGTCGTCGGTGAGCAGGTCGTAGGACCACTCGACCGCGTGCCGGAGGGTGAGTTGACGCTCGGGCCCGGGCGCGGTGCCCCGCAGTAGGCGGAAGCGGTCGGCGAGTCGGTCGCGCACCTCGATCGCACTCATGGCCGCCATGCGCGCGGCAGCGAGTTCGATACCCAACGGCAGCCCGTCCACGGTCTCGCAGATCCGGGTGACGGCCGCGGCGGTCTCCGGATCGTGGATCCCGAAATCGGGTCGTACCGCGCGAGCACGGTCGACGAACAACGTGACCGCATCGGACGCTTCACCGCCGTCGCACGCGAGTGGCGGGATCGGGAGCGCAGTCTCCCCGCCGACCGCGAATGCTTCTCGCGAGGTGGCGAGAATCCGGCCGCGACCCGACCGGCCGAGGATGGTCGTGATCGTGGACACGGCCGCGCCGATGACGTGCTCGCAGTTGTCGATCACGAGGAGCAGCTGTCGACCGACCAACGCCTCGGCGACGGTCTGGACGAGGGGCGTATCACCCTGCGGGGTGATGCCGAGCGCAGTGGCGATCGCCGCGGGCACCGAGGCCGGATCACTCAGTGACGCGAGCTCGATGAGCCAGACACCGTCGGAGAACTCGCCGGCTACCTCGGCACCGACCTCGAGGGCGAGCCGGGTCTTGCCGACCCCGCCGACCCCGGTCAGGGTGACCAGCCGGTTGGACCGCACGAGTTCGGCGATCTCACCGACGAGTTCCTCGCGTCCGATCACCGAGCTGAGCTGCTGCGGCAGATTGCCGGTGAGCGCGTCGACGCTGCGCAGGACCGGGAAGTCCGCGCGAAGGCCATCGGCGAGCACCTGGTACACCGCCATCCGGCCCCGCAACCCGCGCAGTCGATGTTCGCCGAGGGGACGTAAGCCCACTCGGTCGCGCAGCAGTACCTCGGTCGCGTCGGACACGAGTACCTGACCCCCGTGCGCGATCGACATCAGCCGTGCGGCTCGATTGACCTCGCTGCCGAAATAGTTGCGGTCACGTTCGATGGCTTCACCGGTGTGCAGACCCATGCGCACGGCGAAGTCGACCGCGCTCTCGTCCCGAAGTTCGGCCTGGGTTTCGAGGGCCGCGTCCATGGCGTCGGTCGCCGTCGAGAATGCCGCGCAAAAGCCGTCACCACCGGTGCCGAAGATGTACCCGTCGTGCCGCTCGATCGTCGCACGGACGATGCCGTCGTGGACGCGTAGCGCGTCGGCCATGTCGCTGGGGTCCTCGTCCCACCGACGGGTGGAGTCCTCGATGTCGGTGAACAGGAAGGTGACGGTCCCGCCCGGGCGCTCGCGGGGCATGGCCGAGAAGGTACTAGGAGCCGGTGTCGACCTGACCATGGAGCCACGCGAGCCCATCCGCCGTCTCCTCGTGGTCCGCCCAACCGTCGAGGAGGGCTTCGAGGAGTTGTTCGTCGCGGATCACGGAAAGGACCTCGACCGCCGGAGCCAACCTGTTCCGTGGGTGGCACGCTCACGATCGCGAGTTCACCGGTATCCCGTATCCACGTCACGAGACTGAGCCCACCGTCGGGATGACGCCACTGCCCGCCGAACTCTCGTTCTTCCGATCGAGCGCGCGTCGCATCCGCATAGAACTCGGAAAGGGTGAACTCGTGGGATGTCATCGCCGAGCCGATCGTGCGGCGACCCGTTCCAACAACTCAGTCGTCAGTCGTGGGGCCACGATCATCGTGTCGTGTCCGCACGGCAGGTCGTGTAGTTCGTGACCGGCGGCGCGGGCGCGTTCGTACGACCCGTCGAGACTCAGGAGTGGGGGACCGGTGTGACGGAGGTAGACCTGACGCACTTTGGTCAAGACCGTGGGGTCGTATCGGGTCGGCTCGGTCGAGCATCGGAGCGGGAAGTCGGTGAGTCGTGGCGCGACCCATGCGACAACGGCCGGGTCGATGATTCCCCATTGTTCGAGAAAGTCGTTCGACGTCGGCAGGCGCCAACCGTCGCCCAGTTCGGCCGCGAGCGCACGGTAGCGGTCGGCCGTCTCCGGCGGCTCCACGTCGAGCAGACACTCTCCCGGCCTGGTGGTGAACGCACCGAGGTAGACGATCGAGGCGAGACGACCCTGGACCCGCTCGGCAATCGGACCGGCGAGGACACCGGCGTAGCTGTGGAGCACGAGATGCACCGCGCTGAGTTCTTCGAACCACATCAGGTCGACGATGTCGGCGATGTGCGCCTCGATGCCGACGTCCGGCGTGAGCAGGTGACGCCGGTCGCCCTGGCCGGTGAGCGTCGGAGTGTGGACGGCATGTCCGTGGTCGATCAGCTGCTCGCGAACATCGCGCCAACACCACCCGCCGTGCATCGCCCCGTGGACGAGAACAAACGTGGCCAACCGGCGACCTCTTCCCGTGGACGTGGGCGCTCACCGAGGATCCGCGGACAGGGTGCTGCCGTCGATGCGCCACACGCGATGCTACGAGTCGAGCGTCCACTCCGCGTTGGGGTCCGAGGAGCGCAAGCTGTGTGACGCGTTGACGGCGGTGCTGCTCAGGGTCGTAACTGCGCCGCGAAACCGCGGAGATCGCCGTCGTCGTCCGACCAGGTCGTGAGGTTCTCGAAACCAACGGTCGTGAGATGGGACGCAACGGATCGATCCTGGTCACCCCCGACCTCGACGAGCAGCCATCCGCCTGGACGCAACAGACGACCGGCCGCGTCGATGACCCGCCGCACGAGGACGAGACCATCCGGACCACCGTCGAGCGCGATCGGAGGCTCGTACGCCTGCACGTCACGCGGAAGGAACTGCATCGCCGAAGTCGGAACGTACGGTGGAACCGCAGTCACCACATCGAACGGGCGGATGGCTGCGATCGGCGCGTCCAGGTCGGCGACCAGTGACGCGACACCGTTGCGGCGCGCGCAGATCGCCGCGCGGACGTCGCGATCGACGGCGATCACGGTCGCGGTGGGGACGCTCGCACCCAGGTACGCAGCCACGGCGCCGGCCCCGGTACAGAGATCGAGGGCCCGACCGTGATCCGGGAGGTGGGTCGCGGCGCGCCGGGCGAGTTCCTCGCTCTGGAGTCGAGGCACGTACAAGCCGGGTGCGATGTGCAATCGGCGCCCACCGAATGTCGTACGACCGGTGATCCACGCCACCGGCTCGCCCTGTTCCCGGCGAGACAACCAGGAGTCGAGCGTCGTGAGATCGGGCGAGGCCGCCGCGAGTTCGACCGCTTCCTCAGCCGCCGCGACACACCCCGCGGCCGCGAGACGTGCGATCACGTCGTCAAGCGCGGGAGAGGTCGGTGGCACGTCCCCAGTCTGGTCGAGTGCTGCTGTTCTCGGATTTACGCGGCGTGGGTCCGGGACTCGCCGACCGCTGGCTCGTACGCCGACCCCCAGGCCGTCGTGGCTGCCGCATCGCTGAACGGGACCACCACCCGCGCCACGCTGACGATGCAACCAAGCGTCGCGTCCAGACCACGCACCGCGGCCCGGTGAGCCGCGATGAAGATCTCAGACCCGTCTGCGAGGCCGCTGTGACCGTGCAGGTCGTGGTAGTCGAGTTCGCCGGAGACCAGTCGCGTGATATTGGCGATTTCACAGTCCCGCTCGTCGGGACTGACGAAGCCGAAGGTCGGCATAGCCCGGAGGTCGGCCTCGTCGTACCCGGTTGCTTCGGTGAAGGTGCGGTTGGCCGCAATGATCCGCGATTCCGTATCGAAGATCGCGATGAGAAACGGCGATTGGGAGCGGGCCGCCACTACGTCGTGCGCGTCTTCAAGGGTCGGTACGTAGCCGAGACCCCCGCGTGTCATCTTCTCCCGCATCTCCGCGACGATCTCTGCGCGTTCTCGCCACGCCATCGTGATCTCGCGTGTGACCTGCACCAGGGCACCGATCCGATCGGCGAGGCGAACCATGTACGCCTCGTCATCCGCCGAATACGGGTGGGTCGCGGTGTCGCGGGCGAAGGCGACGAATCCGACCGGCTCACCGGCGGCCATGATCGGTGCCGCCATCAGGCTGTGCACCGGGTACTGCACGAGGTATTGACGGAGTTCCGGAACGAGCGCCAGACGCATTGCGTCCTGTGGAACATGGGGGACCCGAATCGGATACCCGTTGAAGTATGCCTGCGAGACCGCGTTGATGCCCATGACGGGTGGCGCTCCAACGAGCCCGAGGGCCGCACTCAGCACTGCGGTTCGCGCCGGCGATTCGTGGCTCAGGGCCGAGGAGTCGATGTGACGGCGATCCGCGTTCATGAGGACGACCATGCAACCGTCGCCGACGACCTCTCGAGCCCGCCGCGCCGCAAAGGAAACCACCGACGTGCACGCGATCACGGGGTCCGTCGCCATCGCCTCGAGCTCCTCGAGCACGTCTTCACGCGACAGTTCGGAGGGGGGTGCGCACCGCACCGGAGCGGCCGGAACTGCGGCGAACGACTGGCGGGTGGCGCGGAACTGCGCGATGGCTGCTTCCGACACCTCATAGCGGCCGCCGACCCGGACCGCCTGGAGCACTCCGGACCGGACCCACTTGTAGGCCGTCTGGTAGTGGACGTCGAGTTCGCGGCTGGCGGCTTTGAGATTCATGACCCATCCCGGTGGAGAAGGCGGAATCGATTGATTCCGTATCGTCGGGGTTTCACCAACCCTTCACCCACCATGTGCCCCAGCGGAGGATTTCGGTAACTCCAGGTGCGGAAATGCCCGAGTTTCGGTACCGATCACCGATTTATTGATTTCTCCCAAACTCAGTCGTCAGCGGGACGCGGCTACGGACCGGGGTGTGTGCACCACGCCCGAGGCCGCCGCGGCGGAGATCGCGCCGAGGGTGAGTGCGACGAGTGCCGTCGTCCGCTTCGGAAGTCCGGCGCGGAGCGCGAGGGCGCAACCAGTCGCATCCACCGCGGTGGCCACCATCAAGAGCCGGGTCCGCACTGGGCCGTCGGCCAGGACGAGTTCGAGCCCTGCTTGGGCGGAACCAAGGCCCCAGAGTCGGAGCAAGAAGCGGCTTTCCGCCGATCCCTTGACGCCAAAGACGTGGGCCATCGCGCGCGGTGCCGCCACCGCCAACGCACCGAAGCCGAGCGCCGACGCGCCGATCAACTGGGCGAACGGTTCGTCGGTCGCGCGCGCGCCGCTGGCGACGCGATCGCGTTCGTCGTGTGGGTGTCCGCCGGACATCCGGGGAATGTATCTGCCGGGTCGGGATTCATGTACTGGTCAGCTGCCGGCGCTACCGGTCCTTACGGCGCAGCAGATGACGAAAGCGCAGGGCCACCCCGAGGATCACGACGAAGATCCAGATCGCGACCAGGATCACGACGAACAGCAGGCCGGCACTGAGCACCCGAGGAGGGTATCGGCACGGTCGGTCGCCCGATGTCGGAGCGAGATTGCGAACCGATGCCCATCCACGCGCTACGTAACGATATGGTTACGGTAACCGTTTCGTGACGCATGGAGGAACCGTGTCGACCACCGTTGTCCGCTACACCACCAACCCCGATCGCGGGGACGAGAACCAGAACCTCGTCGAGGCCGTCTTCGCCGAACTCGCAGCCGAACGACCGGAAGGACTCCGCTACATCACCTTCCGACTCGACGACGGCGTCACGTTCGTGCACATCGCGACCGTCGACACGCCCGATGCGAGCAATCCGCTCACGGAGGTCGCCGCGTTCGACGCCTTCCAGTCCGGCATCCCCGAACGCTTTGAGCAGCCACCGATGGTGATGGGCGCGCACGTCGTCGGTTCGTACGGCCTGGACTCGCTCGCATGAAGCAGTACGAAGCCTCGGCCTCCATCGCCGCCCCGACAGCCGCGGTCTGGAACGTGCTGCTCGACGGACCGGGCTACGCGACGTGGGACTCAGGGGTGGAGCGCATCGACGGCACGGTCGAATCGGGATCGAAGATCACGGTGCACTCCCAGGTGGCGCCAGGTCGGGCCTTCCCGGTGAAGGTGTTCATCGATCGCGCCGCCGGGGTCATGACGTGGACGGGCGGGATGCCGCTCGGCCTGTTCCGCGGCGTGCGAACCTTCACGCTGACCGCCACCCCGGGCGGAGACACGGAGTTCTCGATGCGCGAAGTCTTCAGCGGTCCGCTCCTCGGTGTGATCGGGCGGTCGATGCCCGACCTCGGCCCGTCGTTCACCCGGTTCGCCGAGGGACTCCGCGCCGCGGCCGAAGCCTGCGCCGCAGCCGGGTGACGGGCATGCGTGGCGCCGCACCGGGCGGCGATCCGTTCGATGCGCTCGGCGATCCGAACCGGCGGGCGATCATCGAACTGTTGAGCCACGACGCGCGCTCCGTCCAGGACATCGCCGACGCGTTACCGATCAGCCGACCCGCCGTCTCCCGGCACCTCCGCCTGCTGAAGGACGCGGGGCTGGTGACGGAGGAGCCGGTGGGGACCCGCCGCATCTACCGACTACAAGCGGAGGGCATCGAAGCGGTGCAGGCGTATCTCACCGACATGTGGGGCGACGCGATCGGTCGGTTCCGGATCACGGCCGAGAACACGCGACCGCGAGCGGCGAAACGACGACCGTGATCGAACCGCTGCGCATCTCGGTCGATCTCGACTGTTCCGTCGACCACGCTTTCGACGTATGGACGCGACGCATCGGGTCCTGGTGGCCGAAGGGCCATTCGGCATCGGGGGATCCGGCGACCGACGTGCGGCTCGAACCGCGCGTCGGCGGCCGGATCTTCGAACGGACGCCGGACGGCACCGAGCACGACTGGGGCCGCATCGTCCGGTGGGAACCGCCGGCACGACTCGGCTACGAGTGGCACATCGGCCGCGATTCCGACGCGGCGACCGACGTGGACCTGACGTTTCGCGATCTCGGCGGAGATCGCACCCGGCTCGAGATCGTCCACTCGGGTTGGGAGCGTCTCGGGACCGAGGCGATGACCTGGCGCAACGCCAACACGGCTGGGTGGGAGTCGCTCCTGCCCAACTTCGTGACGGCCGTCGACCGTGCCGGAGCCGGCTCGTAGCGTCTGATGGACCGGTACCTTGTGATCCATGCTCCGGTTGACGTTGCTGCTGGCGGTCCTGATTGCTGCGGGGCTGGTCTTCGGCCTGATCGTCGGACGACGGTGGGCTCTGTGGGTCGTGCCAGCCGTTGTGGTCGCGTACATCCTCGTCGAGAAATCCATGCATCCGAGCCAGATACTCGGGTGGGTTCCCTACGGGTTGGCCGTCAGTCTTGCTTTCGACACAGGTGTGGCTCTCGGGCTCAGCATCCGCCGTCGCCGCGGGCGGAAGACCTCGCTGATTTCACACTGAACCATCATTCCCGCCGCGCAACCCAAGGACGCGCTCCCAAGCACCCACTGGCGCGCTCGCGACAGCCGGCGGCCGCCCACCATGACTTTTCGGCACGTTGCCCGGCTTGGACCGGCGCCGTTGAACGAAAGTCGTTCGGCGTCTCGTACGCACTCAGGCGGAGTTCATGTCCACCGGTTGGCGCGCTCCCGTAGGTGCTCGCCGCCCCGCCGACCCCGACCTCATGGTTCAGAGCTGCGCCACCCAGGGCCGCGTTCACCACACCCGAGCAGCGATGCTCGGACATACAGCTCGGCAGGAATGGCATTGGCCATGGCTCGGGTCTCGGATGCGAGCTACAGCTTGCGGGCTCGAACGACGTACCAGCCGGGCAGCTCAGGGTAGCTTCCTTCCGAGGCGTAGTTGTCGAGTACCTCGACGTCGTAACCAATGTCGCCCAAGACGGTTACGAGGGTCGTAGGGTCGAAAAGGCTTTGAACATGGTGCTCGTCTGAACGTCGATACCTGCCATCGGCCTCGACCGTAAAGATGCTGATCGCGCGATCCAGGCGAGAGTTGTCGTCCGACTCGAGCGCGACCATGCCGAGACACCACTGGTCGTGTCGGTGGAATCGGTGCATCACACGAGATGCGCCGGCCCGTCCGGGACCCGATACGTCGAACACGAACACGCCGCGCGT
>JBBQXR010000062.1:0-12084 GCA_038209455.1 Acidimicrobiia bacterium | reverse complement strand
TCCTGCGCGAGCAACAGCACGCACTGCAACCGATCCATGCCGCGCTCGACCGCGCCGCCGTGAGCCCCGACGCGGATCTCGTCGACGAGTGGCGGCGCGAGTCGGCCGAGTCCGTGCGACGCTTCCTGGAGGTTGCGATCCGTTCCGAGGCTGATCAGCGGTAAGCGCAGCTGACGTCCGGACCTGCGACACTCGGCGGTATGCCCACTGCACGGATGCCCGCCGCGTTCCTCGGACACGGCAGTCCGATGAACGCCCTCGACCACAACCGCTACACCGAGGCGTGGAGCGCGTTCGGGCGCAGCGTGCCCAAACCCCGCGCCATCCTCGTGGTCTCGGCGCATTGGTTCGTGAACGTCACCGCCGTGACCGCGATGGCCCGACCGAAGACCATTCACGACTTCTACGGCTTCCCGGACGAACTCTTCGCCGTGGAGTATCCAGCGCCGGGTGACCCGGCGGTGGCGGAGGAGATCGTCGATACCGTCGAGCCGACCTGGGTCGGTCTCGACCGGGACGGCTGGGGCCTCGACCACGGCACCTGGTCGGTGCTCGTCCACGCGTTCCCCGAGGCCGACATCCCGGTCCTGCAACTCTCCATCAATGCGGAGCAGGACTTCGACGCCCACTTCGATCTCGGCGCTCGTCTCGCGCCGTTGCGTGACCGTGGTGTCCTGGTGATCGGCAGCGGGAACGTGGTGCACAACCTCGGCCGCATCGATTGGGACCAACCCGAGCGCGGCTTCGACTGGGCCCAACGTTTCGACGACGCCGCGCGCGCCGCACTGACGACGACACCCGAGACGGTCATCGGAATGCGCGACCACCCCGATTACCGCAATGCGGTCCCGACGCCGGACCACTTCATTCCGCTCCTGTACCTCGCGGGGCTCGCGTCGGCTGCGGACACGGCAGCCGCGGTCCTCATCGACGGCTACGCGTACGGATCGTTGTCCATGACCGCGTTCACCGTCGGCGCGGCCAATCGGACAGAAGCGCGATCGGTGCCCGAAACCGGCCGGTAACAACCCGAGAACCCTTCCGGGGCGAGGGCTAGGGTCGGCCGGATCATCGACAGGGGAGGCTCCATGATCACTCGGAAACTCGGCATCATCGTCAGCGTCGGACTCTTGGCCACACTGGCCGCGTGCGGCAGTAGCGGTGGCAGCACCAGCAGCGTCAAGACGTCGTCGAACGACCTCGGTGGCAAGACGATCACCGTTGCGGTCGAGAACGCGTACCCGCCGTTCAACTACGTGAACAAGAACACCAACAAACCCGAAGGCTGGGACTACGACACCTGGCGCGCCATCTGCAAGGACCTGAACTGCAAACCGGTGTTCAAGGAAGCTGCGTTCGACGGCATGATCCAGGCGGTGTCCGAAGGCCAGTTCGACACCGCGGCCGACGGCATCACCATCACCCCCGAGCGCGCCAAGGCCGTCAACTTCTCCACCGGCTACATCAAGGTCGAGCAGCGCCTCATGGTGAAGAAGGGTGAGAAGCGCTTCACGAACCTCAAGGCGTTCAAGGACGGCAGCTACAAGATCGGGACCCAGACCGGGACCACGAACTTCGAGACCGCCTCCAAGGAATACGGCGAGAGCCGCGTCTCGGGCTTCGAGACGTTCGCGCTCGCAACCCAGGCGCTGCTCAACGGTGACGTCGACGCGGTGATCATCGACGACACCGCCGGCCAGGGCTACGTCGGGGCGGACCGCGAGAAGTTGGAACTGCTCCCGGGGAGCCTGAGCTCGGACGACCTCGGGTTCATCTACCCCAAGGGCTCCGACCTCGTGAAGCCGGTCAACGCGGCCCTGGCCAAACTGAAGGCCGACGGGACGTTGAAGAAGATCAGCGACAAATTCTTCGCCCCCGACTTCCAGGCGCCGGTCGCCGGTTAAGAACAAACCGATTCACGTGACCGCCGAGATGCGCCGGGCTCAGTGCCCGGCGCATCTCGCGTACGGTCCCGACCCGCATCACGGGAGGAGGGGGTAGCGATGCCGGGAGTCGGTGGAGCGAGCGAAGCGGAGCGAACCAATCTGGATCCGCCCATGTCCGAGCGCTTCCGGTTCAACGCGCGCGATTTCCCGTACTGGCTGGTGGCGATCCTGCTGGCGCTGGCGTGGATGGGCTATCTCATCCTCACCAACGACCAATACGGCACCGCGTTCGATCGCATCGAGCCGGGTCTCACGACGACGATCCGCGCCACGATCACCGGCTTCGGGTTCGCGTTGGTGATCGGCCTCATCGCCGGACTCGGACGCATCTCCAAGAACGTGGTGGTCCGCAATCTCGCCATCACCTATATCGAGTTCGTCCGCGGCGTGCCGATCCTGGTGCTCATCTCGATGACCGCGTTCGTCATCGTTCCCCAGTTGTCGGATGCGCTCGGCTTCGACAACTCCACCGTCGACTTCTTCTGGCGCGCCGCCATCGCCCTCGCACTCATCTACGGCGCGTATCTCGCCGAAGTCTTCCGGGCCGGCATCGAATCGGTGCCGACGGGACAATCCGAAGCGGGACGATCGCTCGGGCTGAGTGCCGGGCAGACGATGCGCAAGATCGTGTTGCCCCAAGCGGTCCGGAACATGACGCCGGCCATCGGCAACGATCTGATCGCGATGCTCAAGGACTCGTCCCTGCTGTCGGTGCTCGGCATCCGGGAACTCACCCAGGAGAACAAGATCTACACATCGGCAACGTTCCAGTACAAGCCTGGCTACCTCGTGCTCACGTTCTTCTACCTGACCATGACCCTGATCCTGTCACTGCTCCTCCGCGCGTACCGCAAGTACCTGGGGCTCACCGATGCCTGACGGCTACCGGCTCCAGAGCCCTCCCGGTCCCGAGGCCGTCATCATCGAAGGATTGGTGAAGACGTTCGACCACGGCAAGATCCGTGCCGTCGACGGTGTCGATCTGCGCGTGCCGATGCGCAACGTGGTCGCACTCGTCGGACCCTCCGGCTCGGGCAAGAGCACGGTGCTGCGGTGCATCAACGGCCTCGAGATCCCGAGCCGCGGATCGGTATGGGTCGACGGACGGCTCCTCACCGCGAAGTCGAGCGACCTGGACGCCATCCGCGAAGAAGTCGGCATGGTGTTCCAGCAGTTCAACCTGTTCCCGCACCTCACCGCGCTCGAGAACATCACCCTGGCCCAACGCGTGGTGCGCAAGTGGCCCAAGGACAAGGCGGAGGAGACGGCCCGAGCGCAGCTCGAACGGGTCGGCATCCCCGAGAAGGCCGAGAGCTACCCGCGCGAGTTGAGCGGCGGCCAGCAGCAACGCGTCGCGATCGCGCGATCGCTGGCGATGAGTCCCAAGCTCATGCTGTTCGACGAACCGACCAGTGCGCTCGACCCCGAGATGATCAACGAAGTCCTCGAGGTGATGCTCGCGCTCGCCGAGGATGGCATGACCATGGTGGTGGTCACCCACGAGATGGGGTTCGCCCGCGCCGCCGCGAGCACCGTGGTGGTCATGGATCAGGGCCGCATCGTGGAGCAGGGTCCGCCGAAGCAGATCTTCGACTCACCCCGCGAAGAACGCACCCGCCAGTTCTTCGAAAAGGTCCTCCATCACTAACCGAGTTGTTCGTGGAGGAAGGCGAGGACTTCGGGCCAGATCTGGGCGGCGAGGTCGGCGTCGAGGGTGCCCATCGCGTTCTGGGGGTTCATGAACGCATGGCCGGTGCCGGCGTGCACGGTGAACACCACGTCCTTGCCGAGACCCTGCAACTTCGCCTCCAACGCGCGGGCCGGCTCGGGACCGAAGAAGTCGTCGTGCTCGGCCATGTGACCGCGGACCGTCGCGGTGAGCCCGGACCAATCCGGCTCGCCGTCACCCTGGGGGAATCCGTAGAAGGGCACGAGCGCTTTCACCGCGTCGCCCCGGTTGGCGGCGATCAGGAACGACAGCATGCCCCCCATGCAGAACCCGACCACCCCGATCGCGTCGCCGGTGGAACCACCGTCGGCGAGCAGGAAGTCGACCGCGCCACTCATGTCGCGCGCGGCGCGGTCCGGCGGAAGTCCGGTCATCAACTGCGCGGCCTTGTCCATCTCGTCGTGCTGCGCGAGTTCACCGTGAAACAGGTCGGGGCAGAGCGCGGTGAAGCCTCCTTCGGCCAGCCGGTCGGCCATCTGCTTGATGCTCGGGTCGAGACCCCACCATTCCTGGACCACCAACACACCCGGACCCTGCCCGCCTGGTGGACGGGCCAGATACCCCGACACCGTTGACCCGTTACTCGCGAACTCCACTGTCTCAGCCATGGGCGGAGACTAGAGCGCACCGGTTTGTACCGCGCTGGTCCCGGGGCATGACACCATGGAGTGAACCGGGCTTGGGAGTCTGATGCACGCAACTGCCACTGATGTCCTCCGTCTCGTCGTCGGCGACGCGGTCCCTGAGTCGATCATGCGCGCCAACGGACGCGTCGGTCCCGCCGTGCCGCTCGGCCGGCGCGTGCAGCTTCCGGGCCGTGGCACCACCTTCATCCGCGAGGTCAGCGGGCCGGCCGGTGCTCCCACCTTGATGCTGCTGCACGGTTACATGGCGAGCGGCGGGCTCAACTGGCATCGAACCTTCGAGACGTTGAGCACCGAGTTCAACGTGATCGCGCCTGACCTTCGCGGACACGCGCGCGGGCTCCGGTCGCGGTCTCTGATGCGACTCTCCGACTGCGCCGACGACATCGCTGCGCTGGTCGACGTGCTCGACACCGGCCCGGTGATCGTCGCCGGCTACTCCATGGGCGGACCCATCGCGCAGCTCACCTGGCGCCGCCACCCGGACAAGGTCTCGGGACTCGTCTTCTGCGCGACTGCGCCCCGATTCGACTTCGGCTCCCGTCGCGTGACGGACGCGTATCTCGCGATGGCGTCGGGGCTGGCCCGGACTGCCGGCACCCTCGCCGCGGTCCCGGCGGCCGGAGCCGGACTCCTCCGGCGCGCCAACGCGGTACGGCCCGCGGGCTTCCTCGAGTGGGCGGCCGCGGAGATGCGCCGCCACGACGTCCGCATGCTCACCGATGCGGCGCGCAGCATCGGCCGGTTCGACTCCCGCGCCTGGATCGGTGACGTCGACGTCCCCACGGCGGTGCTGCGCACGAACCGCGACCGCCTGGTGGATCCCGAATCCCAGACGGAACTCGCGGCGCTGGCTCACGCACACATCGTCGATCACGACCACGGTCATCTCGCGTGCGCCCGACCCACGTTCGTCGATCCATTGATGACCGCCTGCCGCGACGTAGCGGCGCGCACCTGACGTCTGGCGCGAGCAGACGCGCCGAACTCAGATCGTGATGTTGCGGGCGATCGCGAACCCGGGCCAATACGGAGCGCCGATGATCGGCAACGGCACGCCCCCGGCCTCCGAGAACGGATGGACGCCGCCGAAGCCGTCGAGCACGGCACCACCGGCACCGTTGGGTTGGACCGCCACGCCACGGACCGGAGCCGGGCCCGGCACGTACGGCGCGGGCGGCTCGGCCGGGCTCGCGCCGGCGATGCTGCCGAGGTTGTAGGGGAGGATGCGACCCATCACGTCGACCACGTAGCCGCCCGACCCGTCGGGCAGCATGGTGAACCCACGCAGGAAGTCGGCGTGGACGTACTCACCACCGAAGACCCTCGGCGGCATCGCACCGGTACCGATCCGGAACGGGTGATACGCGCCGAATCCGTCGAGGACATAACCACCGCTCCCGTCGGGGAGCACGATCACGCCGCGCGCGATGTCCCAACCGTTCCAGTACGGCCCGGTCGTGACCGGCGGCGGCAGCGGCGCCGACCCCGACGCGAACGGATGCAGGCCACCGAAGCCGTCGAGCACGTACCCGCTGTTGTGGTTCGGCAGGCGGGCGACGGCGCGGGCGATGTCCCAACCGGACCAGTACGGACCACGGTTCACGGCCGGCGCCGCAGGACCCGAACCGACCGCGAACGGATGCAGCCCGCCGTAACCGTCGAGCGTGTACCCACCGCGGGGCTTCGGTCCGTTCCCGTTGAGGTGAACCCAGCGCGCGACCGACGGGACACCGTTGCTGTCGACAACGTTCAACATGTACCAGCCGGGCGGCGCGAGGTTGCGCTCCGTCGGCATGGTGACCGCCACGCTGTGACCCGAGGTGGAGAATCCGAGATCGATCAGGCGCTGGTTCGGATCGTTCTGGTGCGTGGTCGACTCGGGCCGCACCAAGACCGCCGAGGTGATCGGTGCCGCATGGGTCGTCGTGAACGTGGCGTAGTCGCCGTAGTGCAACTCGGTCGGGCCGCTCGAGAGTGCGGGGCGCGCGGTGCCGGTTTGGAGGTACGGCGGAGTGAACACCTCGATGCGCATCTCGAACGACGTCGTCGGATTTCCACCGAAGGTCGCGACGCGACCGTCGGGGAGCAGCACCGCCGAAGAGTGGTACACCCGTGGCACCGTCGGCGACGCCACCTTCGTCCACGCGTTCGTCTTCGGGTGGTAGATCTGCGTACTCGACACCGGGGCGCCGTCGAACACGACGGACTTCGCCGCGCCCCCGGTCTGCAGCACGGTGGAGTCCGGCAGCACCACCGCGCTCACGTACATCTTCGCCGTGTCCATCGGCGGTCCCGCGACGAACGTCGGACTCGGCGCGTTCAGGTCGGCGATCGCGGTCGTCGCCACCGCGCTCACATCGTGCGAGTGGTCACCACCGCCCATGACCATGACGCGTTGGTTCTGCGCGGGCGGGAGCATCACGCTCGCGCCCTGGTCGCGGAGGGTGTCGTTGGTCAACCCGGGAACGTTGGTGTACGCGCCGTTGGTGATGTCCCACATCCCCGGCGGCACCTCCGGCGCGTTGCCCCCGAAGGTGTTGACCCCTGAATAGAAGAGCCGGCCGTCGCGCATCTGGTGGAGTGCCGGATACAACGGCTGGAACACGTAACTGCTCGGACCCGGCGCGGGGTTCGACCACTGCGTGCCCTTGAACGTCTCGAACTGGCTCGTGTAATCACCGTGCTCGTCGAGGCCACCGAGTGCGAGCACCCGCCCGTCACCGAGTTCGGTGAGTGTCGGGTACCAGCGGGCCAGGTGCATGTTGGAGACGGCCTGATATTGCTCGGTCGTCGGATCGAAGATGTACGAGCGGTTCGACCCCGCGTGGTTGTTGTTCGTGGCTGGGCTCTGGTACCCCGTGGTGCCCCCCGCAACGAGGATGCGGCCGTCCGGCAGCATCACGTGTCCGGAGCAGAACGCATCCCAAGGTGTGGGAACCGACTTCAGATCGCCGGTGGCCGGATCCCAGACCGACGTCCGGAACGTGCCCGCATCGAAACTGTTGCGATCGTTGCCCGACCCTTCGATCAGCAGGACCTTGCCCGTGCGGAGCAGGGTCACGTGCACCGCGCGGACGTCCGCAGGGGTCGACGTGACGGACCACGATCCGTTGGTGGCCGCGCCCGCTGCGGTCGACGCCGAGAGCGCGGAGCGCGCGGTGACACCGCCGAGCGCGACGGCCACACTCATCAGGATTCCGACGACACGCCGACGTCGGCCGGTCGACCGCGAGTGCTGGGGTTCCACGATCGCTCCTGACCCGCGACCGAGGAAGGCAAACGGGTCGTCGGGGACCCACGAGGATACGTCGTCGCAGGCATCGCAACGGCCGTCCCACCTTGCGTCGTGGTCCCCGATCGACACCGGGGGCGACCGTAGGGTTCGCGGACCGACGAGGGAGACTCCATGGCAGGTCGACACGCGATTGCGGCAGGAAGCGCGGCTGCTCTGATGGCGCTCGCGAGTGCAGCCGGAGCCGATGCGGCTCGGCCTGCGCCCGAACCGTCAGCGCCGTTGACGGTCGAACAACTCGTCCCGCAGACCTCGAGCGCCGCACCCGGTTTCTTGACCGGACCGGTCACGCGGCCGCAGATCGCGTTGGCCATCGATCCGAACGCGTTCAACGCGCGGGGGTTCGCTTGCACGGGGTCGTCGGGAACGTTCGTCGTCCCGACCGGCATCGGTTCGGTCGCCGTCGTTGCGCACGGCGGCGACGGAGGCAGCGGGCAATACGGCGTCAGCTCGCACAGCTCCGACGGTGGAGCCGCCGGCGTCACGGCCGGGGGAATCCTGACGGTCCCCGGCGAAGCGCTGACGGCCAAGGTCGGGTGTCTCGGCGGCGACGCGCCGTCCGGCGTGTCGACCGGTGGGGTCGGAGGGTGGGGCTACGCGTTCGGCGGGAACGGCGGCAACGGGGTGAGCAACCCGCTCGGCGGCGGGGGCGGCGGCGGCGCGACCGGCCTGCTCCGCGGCTCGACGGTCCTCACGGTCGCGGCCGGTGGCGGCGGGGCCGGCTCCGGTGGCCTCTCCGAGGGTGCCGGCGGCAACGCGGGGCGCAGCGGGCACAACGTCGCGATCGCACCCGTGACGATCGGGGGGAAGGCTGCGACGGCCACGACGGCCGGGCTCGGCGGCCCGCCGGGTGGCGGCGCGTCGCCCGGTCACCGCGGTGGACTCGGCGGATCGGTCGCCGGGGCGAACGGTGCGATCGGTGGCGGTGGCGGCGGGGGCGGTCTGCTCGGTGGCGGGGGCGGCGGGAGCGGGAACCTCGGCACGGCCTTCGCGGCCGGTGGTGCCGGTGGACGCAATCTGAAGCCCCTCGGCGGCCTCGCGATCAACCCCGACCCGCTGAACCGGTCGAGTGGGGACAACGGCAGCCTCGAGACGATCTGGCTCAAGCCCGCCAGGGGCGGTCCGTCGTGGCCCGGGCTCGACATCGCCCGGGGGGTCGCGGTGCACCCGAGTTCCGGTGGGTACGTGCTCGACGACTTCGGCGGGATCTACCCCTTCCATCAGAGCAATCTCCCCGCGCCCGCCGCCGCGATCGGCGGTCCGTACTGGCCCGGCTTCGACATCGCGCGCGGGATCGCGGTGATGCCCGACGGCACCGGCGGCTTCGTGCTCGACGGTTTCGGTGGAATCCACGGCTTCAAGATCGGCGCCGGTGGCGTCGTGCCCGCCGCGAACGGCGGCCCCTACTGGCCGGGAGTCGACATAGCTCGCGGCATCGCCCTGGACCGAAACGGTCAGATCGGCGCTGTCATCGACGGATTCGGCGGTATCCATCTCTTCGGGATCAACGGCAACAGTCCGGGTGTGATCCCCGCCGGGTACCCGATCCCGTATCACGCCGGTCAGGACACCGTCCGCGGCGTCACGCTCAGCAGCGGGTCCGGTGGCGTCGAGGTCGATCGCAACGGAACGGTGATCCCGTGGGGACTCAACGCGCTGACCGGTGGCGGTGCACCCGCCGCGGCCTTCGCCAACCCGTTCGGCGGACTCCCGAAGGCTCGGGGAATCGCGGTGTACGGCAGCGGGTTCCCCGGCGGATACATCGTGGGGGCGGACGGCAAGCTCTACCGGTTCTCGCCGCTCCCCCTCGGGTGATCGACGCGGCCGGTCACGCCTCGGCGATGAGGACCTCGGCCATCTGTACCGCGTTCAACGCGGCACCCTTGCGGAGGTTGTCGCCGGTCACCCAGAGATCGAGGGTGTTGGGCTGACTCGGGTCCTCGCGCAAACGCCCGACGAGCACCGGGTCGATGCCCGCACCCTCGAGCGCGGTCGGAGCGCCGTCGCCGTCGTCGACGAGCAGCACACCGGGCGCGCTGGACAGCAACTCGACGGCGCGGGCGCGGGTCATCTCGTCACGGAACTCGACGTTCGCGGTCATGGCGTGACCCACGTACACCGGCACCCGCACGCAGGTGGCGGTGATCCGCATCGAGTCGTCGTGGAGGATCTTGCGGCTCTCGTACACGAGCTTCCATTCCTCGCTCGTGTATCCCGCCTCCTTGACCGAGCCGGCCAACGGGATGACGTTCCCGGCGATGGGTTTCGACCACACCTCACCGGGCGTGATCAGTCCGTCGACGGTCGCGGCACGGCGCAACGAGTCGGCGTCACCGGCGAACTTGTTCCACTGCGTCTCGAGCTCCGCGATACCGGGTGCGCCCGCGCCCGAGACCGACTGGTAGGTGGAGACGATCATGCGCTCGATCCCGGCCGCCTTTTGAAGCGGCGACAGCGCGGTCACCAGCACCATCGTCGTGCAGTTGGGACAGGATGCGATGCCCTTCGGTAGGTCGCGGAGGTCTTCGGGGTTCACCTCGGCGACGACGAGAGGCACGTCGGGGTCCATCCGGAACGCGGCCGAGTTGTCGACCACACGCGCTCCCGCGGCTGCGGCATGTGGAGCCCACTCGAGCGCCAGCGGATCGTCGACGTCGACGATGACGAGATCGAGGCCGTCGAAGCAACCGTCTCGGAGCACCTCGCACTCGACCTGACCGCCGGCGAAGTCGAGCATGCGTCCCTCGGAACGCGGCGACGCGTAGGCGCGCAGGCGACCGACGGGGAATCCACGCTGCTCGAGGATCCGCAACATCTCCTGGCCGACGAGCCCGGTGGCCCCGATGACCCCGACATCAACCGTCACTGACCAACCCTTTCGTCGTGCCCACGGTGGAAACGGTATCGACCGCCCGGTGGGTGGCCCGAAGCATTTTCGACCGGCTCACGCGTCCTGGAGGTCGAACGCCTGGTGGAGCGACCGCACCGCGACGTCGACCATGTCGGACGGTACGACGCACGAGATGCGGATCGACGACGTGCTGATCATGAGAATGTTCACACCCTCGGCGGCGAGGACCTCGAACATCTTGGCCGCCACACCGGGATTCGTCCGCATACCGGCTCCGACGAGGCTGACGCGCGCGACGTTCGTGTCGTGGGTGATCCCCGTGGCCTCGATGTCGGTCGAGATCGCCTCCATCACCACGAGTGCGGGCGCCAGATCGTCCTTCGGGAGCGTGAACGAGATGTCGGTGTGGCCGGCGTTCGAGACGTTCTGCACGATCATGTCGACGTTGACCGCCGCGGCGGCGAGCGCGCGGAACAGCGCGGCGGCGACACCCGGACGGTCGGCGACCTGCGAGATCGTGACCTTGACCTCGGACGTGTCGTGCGTGACCCCAGAGATGATCGCTTGCTCCATGCCGGACTCCTCTTCGACGACCCAGGTACCGGGTTCCCATGTGAACGACGAACGGACGTGCACCGGCACGCCGTAGTTGCGGGCGAACTCGACCGATCGCAGCGCGAGGACCTTGCCGCCGGTGGCCGCCATCTCGAGCATCTCCTCGAACGACACCCGGGCCAGCTTGCGGGCCTCGGGCACGATCCGGGGGTCGGCGGTGAAGACGCCCGACACGTCGGTGTAGATCTCGCACACCTCGCCCCCGAGCGCGGCCGCGAGCGCGACCGCGGTGGTGTCCGATCCACCCCGCCCGAGGGTGGTGATGTCCTTGTCCGTCGAGATCCCCTGGAATCCCGCGACGACCGCCACCGAACCCTGGGCCAGCGTCTCGCGGATCCGGTCACCCTTGATCTCGAGGATCTTCGCCTTGCCGTGCACGGTGTCGGTGACGATCCCCGCCTGGGACCCCGTGAAGCTGACCGCGTGTTCCCCGAGGTCGATGATCGCCATGCACAGCAGGGCCATCGAGATGCGCTCACCCGCCGTGAGCAGCATGTCCATCTCCCGGCCGGCCGGGTTGTGCGAGACCGCGTGCGCCAACCGGACGAACTCGTCGGTGGTCTTACCCATGGCCGAAACCACCACGACCACCTGGTTGCCCGCCCGCTGGGTGCGCACCACGTGGTCGGCCACCGCACTGATGCGATCCGGGTCGGCGACGGACGTCCCGCCGTATTTCTGCACGATCAAGGCCACGACGGCGAGGGTACCCGTCGCCTGCGGGATTCCCTGGAACACCACGGGGGCACTGCATCACCGGCCACCGGTGGCGCCGCGGTCGAACGGGCGTCGGATTTCTGCCACAATGCCCACTTCCTCTGGGGGGTTTCATCGTGCGTCATTTCCGAATTCTCGCGATCGCCGTCGTCCTGGCGCTCGCCATCCCTGCCTTCGGCGCCACCGCCGGGGCCAGCGGCCACCGCTCCGCCACCCCGTCGGCCGCCACGCCGTCGGCGCTCGTGCTGCGCGGCAGCGTCCACCAACTCGCGGTCCTGCACGCGCCG
>JBBQXR010000061.1:0-12136 GCA_038209455.1 Acidimicrobiia bacterium | reverse complement strand
GTCTATGGCTACGGTGGCCAGACGCGCGACTTCCTCTACCTCGACGACCTGTGCAGCGCGGTGATCGCTGCGATCGCGCGGCGTCCGACCGGCGGGCTGTACCAGCTCGGCACCGGTACCGAGACCTCGGTGAACGAACTCATGGCGCTGCTGATCGACCTCATGCCCGAGCGCGAGGTCACCATCGTGAACGAGCCGGACCGCCGCGGCGAGATCCGGCGTGCGTTCTCCGACATCGGGCGCGCCCGGGCCGACCTCGGGTACGCGCCGGACACGCCACTACGCGAGGGGCTCGAGACCACCTCCGACTGGTTCAGACAGGAGTACGGATCGTGAATCGACGCCTACGCGCATTGGACCAGAAGTTCGGTGACCTCGTGGTGGCGCTGGCGCGCGGTGCGGCGTCGAACACGAAACCGTGGAACGAGCCCACGATCGCAGTCGTGATTCCCGCCTACAACGAGGCCGACGGCATCGTCGAGGTGCTCGAGGAGCTTCCGTCCACCTTGGCCGGATATCGCGTCGAACCCATCGTCGTGGTCGACGGTGGGACCGACGACACCGCCGGTGTCGCACGCGCCGCGGGCTACATCACCCTGGTGCACCCGGTGAACCGCGGCCAGGGCGACGCGCTGCGTACCGGCTTCGGTCATGCGCTGGAGCTCGGAGCCCAGATCGTGATGACGATGGACGCCGACGGTCAGCACCGACCGGATCAGATGATCGATCTCGTGACCCCGATCGTGAACGACACCGCCGACTACGTGCAGGGCTCACGGTTCCTGGGGGAGTACGACGACGCCGGCGGCGCGCGTGATCTCGGCATCCGCGGCTTCACCCGGCTCATCAACGGCGTCAGCCACGCCGGGATCACCGATTGCACCAACGGTTTCCGCGCCATTCGGGCCAAGTCCCTCGCGACGATGCGACTCGAGGAGCCGAGATTCTCGGCCCCGGAGATCATCATCGAGGCGTCGCGGTCCGGCCTCCGCATGGTCGAGGTCGCGGTGCACATCCGCTCCCGTTCGCACGGCGAGAGCAAGAAGCCCAAACGCCTCGGCTACCCGCTTGGTTTCCTCGGTGTGATCCTGCGGACCGCCCGACGGTGACGCGCCCGTTCGCGCAGTCTCGTTGAACACCGTCTCGGTACTGCTCGTTCTGGTTGGCTGGGCGCTGTTGCCGGGGGTGGCGGTCGCGGTGCTCACGAGTGACCGCGTGCCCGACACGCGCTCGGTGGAACGAGCGGTGACCGCGGCGATCGTGGGCGGGACCGCCTGCTTGACGCTCTTGGCGCGCCTGACCGATCGGGCCGGTTGGCTCACGGCTACAACGGCTTGGGTCGGGGCCGCAATCCTCGGCGGTATATCGCTCGTCGTAGTCGTCTCGCGCCGGACCACCGCGCTGCGCATCGCGGCCGCGTCATGGAGGGCGTGGGCGTGGATGGCCGCATGTCTGCTTCCAGCGCTCCCGATGCTCCGCTGGCTCGCGGCCGATCGTGACACCTTGGTCAACCCGACACCCTGGTACTACTCAGACCTCGTGCGCCAGACGGTTTCGGCGCATGGCGCGCCGGCTTGGTCCTACGAATGGGGTCGGCGAGTCCCGTTTCTCGATGACTATCCGGGATTCACGGCCGGAGCAGCGATCCTGCGGAGCGTGACGCGGAACAGCTCACTCGCGTCGGAACACATCGTCACGGTGTTCG
This sequence comes from Acidimicrobiia bacterium, assembly GCA_038209455.1. Classification (GTDB taxonomy): domain Bacteria; phylum Actinomycetota; class Acidimicrobiia; order IMCC26256; family JAENVU01; genus JAENVU01. Next base: position 10,431 of record JBBQXR010000061.1, on the reverse strand, counting down.
TGCTCCTGACGACTGCACTTGCGGTCGCGCTCTTCGTACGGGCGATCGGCGCTTCGCGATTCGGTGCGTTCATCGGTGTCGCAATCGTCATGCTGTCAACCGTCTACATCTCGAAACTGCTTTCGTTCCGCCCGGAGGCCGCCGGCTACCCGCTGACGTTTCTCATACCGGTGCTCGCCATCGACTGGATGGAGACCAAACGGCGTTCGTCGCTGGTACTCGGTGCCGTCGGTATCGCTGCGCTCGGTCAGATCCACGGTATCGATTTCACCCTCAGCGCGATCTTCATCGTGGTGGCATTGGGCGTGGTCTCGGCAACGCGTGTCCGAAATCTCCGCCGCTCGGTGACCGATGCCTGCAAGTTCCTCGGTGCGATGGCCGGCGCCTGGCTGATCTCCGCCGGCCTCTGGAGTGGTGACTTGTCAGGCTTGATCAAGGTGGGCGGGTTGCCGCGCGTGGTCGACGGCGTCGATCCGACGTTCCGCTTCAATGCGTTGGTCACCCGCATGGGCGATCTCGGCCACCCGCCGACGACGGGTGCGATCGTCGGCAACTCCCTTCGATTCGGCCTTCTGGGGGTCGGCTGGCACTGGACGCCGGTCTTGGTGGGCATCTCGGCGCTTGTCCTCGCCCTGTGCGCATGGCGTGGAGGCCCGTCGACGCGAACTCGCTACGCCCGCCTTCTGATCTTTCCCACGCTCGCCATCCTGGCCGTTCTGGCGGTCGGATTGATGCTGAGCTTGCGGTGGGAGACCTACGTACCGCGTCGTACGGGTCTCGATCGAATGCTTCACCTCTGGCCGGTGCTCATGGCCGTTGTCGTCGGTGGCGCCGCGGGGGCACTGGTCGAGTTCTGCGATCCGAAGCGTCGCAGGATTGCCGCGACGTTGGTGGTGGTCGGCGGGTTGGGACTCGCGGTTCTCGCCTCGTCACCTCTGGCCGCGGTTGCTCATCAACATCCGCCCGCCGAGCAGACCGATGTTCTCCGCCAACTCGATCTCGGTCCTCCCGCCTTGGTGTTGATGAACTCGTACACGGAGAGTTATCCGAAGGTCGCGGCCGGAATAGAACCGGTGTTGAACGGTCGGGCGCCTTACACGGACAAGAAGCTGTTGAAAAGGGCCATCCGGCTCCTCGACGACAGCCGAGCGTTCTTCGGGAGCGTGCGCAGGCCACTCCCATGCCGGGGTATCACCCATGTTGTTGCGGCGGCGGACACCAACTCCCGGTTCGCGACGCCGAACGTCTTCGGCACCGATCTGGGTCAACTCGGCCGGAATCCGGATCTACGACTGGTGAAGTCCGCGCCGGGGGTCACCGTGTTCGCGGTGAGGCCCGGCGCGTGGTCATCTCCCGTGCAGTGCTCGAAACCCCCCGAGGCGAAATGACGATCGGGAGGCGACGGATCTCCGCTTGAGGCCGGATGCTCACCGCATCTGGAGTGGGCGACCTGACCATGCGGGGAGGTCGAGGGTGACGGTCGTGACGCACTTCCCACCGTCCACGGGTTTGCCGGCGAACACGTCGGTGACGGTTCGACAGTGGTCAGTCCCCAGTGAGACTTCCGCTCGGACCGGCCGATCTTGTGCGTTCACAACGACGACTCCTGAGGCGTAACGCCGGATCCACACGCACCGGGTCGTCGAACCCGGGGTGCAGGACGACGCCATCGGGCCACCGTCGTGAGGAGCGCCGAGCGTGGTGCTCGCAAGTTCCGGGAACGAGAGCCGCCGGTTGCACACGGTTCCGGGACCTGCGTTCGCACACCCGCCCGAACCAGTGCCGACGGCAATCGGTATCGCGAAGAGTTTGGCTCGCGACCACTCGTAGTAGACCGCATCGCGACTGGTGTCACCGCGCAACAACGCATCGGTGATCAGGCCGACCACCTGACCGCCGTGCTCGGGATCGGTCTCATTTCTGAAGTTGGCGCGAAAGTCTGCATCCCAATCGGTGTCACGCTCGTGCGTGACGGCTTCATCGAGAATCCAGTTGGTGTCTTTCCAACCGTCGTTGAGGCGGGGGCACGTCGGCGCAGGTTGGACGGCACACGATGGCGACCTTGGATCGGGCCGCAACGGTGTGTGCTCATCGAAGGGTGAAACGCCGTAGTTGAACATGAGTTTGAGCCCGGCCCGGTGTGCCTCGGCCGCCATTCCGAGGTAGGCATCGGCGAACGTCGCACCGGGCTCGACTGGATCCTCGGTACAACTCGACACCAGGTTCCAGATTCCGGCGCGCTCGGTATCGATGCCCGTCAACGACGCGTATCCGCGATCGAGGAACACCCCATCCCATCCCTCGTTGCGAAGCCGAGTGAACAGGGTCGCGAAGAAGGTGTGCAACGCGCGCTCGTTCATGTCGGCGTAGATGAGCGCTTCACCGCCCGGCGACCGACTGCCCGATACCGGCGTCGAACCAGACCGGCAAAAGCCCCACTCGGGATGCACGCTGAGATCGATGCCATCTCGATCGGGACGGGCAGGAAACCAATAGGTCTGCACGTATCGATACGCACTGGCTCCGATGCGGTGAATCGCGTCGGCCGCGCGCGGGTCGCTCTGGCGGGAGGTCACCACCATGGAGACGTGGCCGAGGGATGTGAGATCGCTGCGCTCGGTGATGCGCTCGTAGTCGAATGCCACGTTCTCGGGAGGCGCAGCGGCCTGACGCTGCGGACTCCGGGTCGTGGTGGTCGGCGATGACGCTGCGGGGCTCGAGCCCCCGCTGGAACATGCGACCAGACTGATGGCGCACACGAGACCGAGCACGACAGGCGTACGCAGATGGCAACGGTGGACGAGATGGCTGAGCATGTCCTGGGTTCCTTCCGCGCGGAGCTTGTAGCGCGCATGTCGGTGGACTCTGTACCAGCCCAGCGGGCCGGGTCGGCGTCAATGCGTGGGTGTGCTGCGGAATGGACTCTGCGATCGGGTGTGCGGCTACGGCCGCGGTTTGCTCGACGCGGAGCACAGCCGGCTCGAGCCGAGCGGCGGTCTCGCTCGTTGCCACCCACGCGGTGACCGGGCCTCGCGTCGTTGAAGTCCGTACCCTGTGCGAATGCGTGACGATACTGCGGGCGCCGGCGCGAATCCGGTCCGACGCGTTTGCGCAGACCACGCGTTACTGCTGATTGCTCTCGGCGGTCTCGTCGCGCTGCTCGTCTGGCGAGTCACCACCCATGGTGTCTTACCGATCGCGCCCGACGATGCCGAATACATCGGCGTCGGTCGTCGGCTGCTGAGTCTCGAGCGGCCCACCCACCTGAACGGCAACCTGTACACGATCCGCTCCTGGGTGTGGCCGCTGCTGACGGGTTCAGCGAGCCGATTGATACCGGGCGACGTCTTCCGCGGCCCGAAGATGCTCGGCGTCGGCCTCGGACTGGGTGCGATCCTTGGTGCGACCTTCTACGCGTATCGGCGCCGCGGCGGCGTCGCGGCGATAGCCACTGCGACGATCTTGGGACTGACCGCCGTCGTATGGGAAGTCGCCGGGTCGACCCGGGTCGATGTGGCACTGATGGCCTTCATCGTGTTCACCATGTTGGTGGCGGCTGAGCCGTCCCCGCGCCGGGCGTTGCTGGCCGGATTTCTGGCCGGCGTGACGCTGCTCGTCAAAGAGTCGAGCGCGTTGTTGGTGTTGTTGCCGCTGGCCTGGTTGCGGCGCGATCAGTTGCGCTCATGGTGGCGACAGGCGTATCGATTCTGGCTGGCATTCGCACTGACGGTCTCGTGGTGGTTTGTCTTCATCCTCGTCAACCGAGGGGAGATCTTTCCGTTCCAGGGGCTCAACCAGGCCATTGCGAGGGATCTGCCCCGGGCTTGGGCGCCGAACGCTGCGGCGGTTGCCCTGGTACTGGCGTGGGTCGTCGCTTGGTTGGTCCTCATCTGGCGTGGAAGAAGCGAGGTCGGTATCCGCGTCCTCGGTGTCGGGATGCTGGCCATGTTGCCGGCCGCCGTGATCGCGTGGCAGAACGAACTGGCGCTGCGACAATTCGCGCCGATCGCCATTCTCGGCGCCGTGAGTGTCGGTGTCGCCGTTGGTGAGGCCTTCGACTGGGTACTCGGTCCACGACCGCGCCGACCGGGCGCACGGTTCGCGGTCACGGTTGCGGTGGGAATGGCGTTGGTCGCCGCGGCGGTCGTTCCCATCCTGCATCTCCAGCAGGACTCGGTCGTGGTGGTGGCCCCGGCACTCGATCGCGATTCCGCCGACTGGCTACGTTCACACACGCGGCCGAACGAGACGATCGCCTCGAGTTTCAGGTTCGAGACCCTCACGTGGGCTCGTATCGGCGACCGGAATGACTTCGAGTTGTTGGGGCTCAAGAACTCGTCCGAGGCTCCCGAGATCGGCCGTCAGGTTTGGATCGACTGGAGCGATGGAGCCTTCCGTTCTCTCGCTCGCCGCGAGTTCGCCATCCAAGTTGGCCGAGCGAAGGTCGTGCTCCTCACCGGCCGTCACCGCCTCGGTCCGATTGCGCTCGCTCGCTGGCTCGATGAGCGAGGCGAGGCCGCGGGTCTCAAACCGGTGGCTCAGTTCGGTGCACTCGGTACTCCCGGGTGGGTGCACGTCTATCGCGTCCGGCCGATTCGGCATCCGGCGATTCCCACGTTGGTGACGACCACTGCGAGTGCGCATCTCTCGGTCGACCAGATTCGTCGCCTCGGGCCGTTCGTGCTTGCCGGCACCGAAGCATCGATCCGTCGAGAGCAGCGGCACCTAGCGCTCCTGACGACGTCACCCACCGACACGATCGTGACCCCGGCGCGCTGAACGTGGCCACGACCACATGGCGCTACCGCCAGCCCGGTGACCCACACTGTCGCCGGCGCCCACCCGTAGACTCGCCGTCTGATGAAGGTGTACACACGCACAGGCGATGACGGCACCACCGGACTGCTCTTCGGTGGACGCACTCCCAAGGACGGTTTCGGACCCGCGGCCTACGGAACCACCGACGAGTCGGTGTCCGCACTCGGGCTCGCCCGAGCGCTCACCGAACCCGGCACCGAGCTGTTCGACCTCCTCGTCCGGCTACAACGCGACCTCTTCGTCGTCGGCGCCGAACTCGCGACGGCACCCGAGAACCGGCACAAGCTGACGGCGGGCACCACGCTCGTCACCGAGGCCATGGTCACCGATCTCGAGCCGATCATCGACGACGTCACCGGCCGGTTCGAGGCGCCCACCGAGTTCGTCCTCCCGGGGGAGACCCCGCTCGCCGCGGCCCTCGACGTCGCCCGCACCACGGTCCGGCGCGCCGAGCGCGAATGCGTGACCGCCACCCGTGAGGGGTGGATCGGGCCGGAGAGCCACGTGGTGCCGTACCTCAATCGGCTGGCCGACCTGTGTTGGACGCTGGCTCGCTGGCAAGAAGGCCAGTTCCGCACCTCTCGTTGACCCCCGCCCCATCTCCGAAGGAGTTCACGTGTCCATCTCGTTCTCGACCGCCGGTACTGCGCCGGGCCGCACCCGCACCGACGTCCTGGCGGTGGCCGTTTTCGCCGACGGTGACCTCGGACCGGGTGCCGACGCGGTCGACACGGCGGTCGGCGGCACGCTGAACGCGTTCATGAAGAACGCCGGCTTCGAGGGCAAGCGGGGCCAGGCGCTGTTCGTCCCCGTCAGCGGCCCGGCGAAGACGGCGCTCGTCGTCGGACTGGGCAAGCAGGCGGACGTCACGCTCGACGATCTCCGCACCGCCGGCGCGCTGGTCGCGCAGCGGACGCGCGGCTCGGTCCGTGTCGCGACCACGCTCGCCGACGCCGCACCTGAGGGCAGCGACCGCGCCAGCGCCGTGCAGGCGGTCGTCGAGGGCGTGCTCCTCGGCTCCTACGAGTACAACACGTACAAGTCGAAGCCCGGTCCGGCTGCGAAGCTCGGCCAGGTCGTGATCCTCGGTGGGGGTGGCGCGGCGGCGAAGCGGGCGATCGATCGCGCCGAGACGATCGCCGGTGCTGTGTGTTGGGCCCGGGACATGGTGAACACGCCGGCCCGTGAGCTCGCACCGGCCGCGTTCGCCAAGGCCGCCGAAGTCCGCCTGCGTGGGACCAGCGTGAAGGTCGAGGTGCTCGACGTCGCCGCGATGAAGCGCGAGCGGCTCGGCGGCGTGCTCGGCGTCGGGCAGGGTTCGGAGCAGCCCCCGCGCTTCGTGAAGATGACCTACACGCCTCGTGGCGCGCGTGGATCGGTCGCGCTCGTCGGCAAGGGCGTGGTGTTCGACTCCGGAGGCCTCTCGATCAAGACCGGCTCCGGGATGGAGACCATGAAGACCGACATGGCCGGTGCAGCCGCAGTCATCGCGACGATGTCGGTGCTGTCCGAGCTGGGCATCACGTCGAAGGTCGTCGGCTACACGCCGATGGTCGAGAACATGCCGAGTGGTGAGGCGATCCGTCCCGGAGACGTGCTCACCTTCCGGAACGGCAAGACCGCAGAGGTCCTCAACACCGACGCCGAGGGCCGCTTGATCCTCGCCGACGCGTTGTCGCTCGCTTCGGAGAAGAAGCCCGACATGATCATCGACCTCGCCACCCTGACCGGTGCGTGCATGGTCGCGTTGGGCGACAAGATCGCCGGGATCATGTCGAACGACAACGATGTGCGCGCCGCGGTCGAGGCCGCAGCGGGACGGTCGGGTGAGCCGATGTGGTCGTTGCCCCTGCCCAAGCAGTACCGCAAGCTCATCGATTCCGAGATCGCCGACATGAAGAACATTGGCAGTGGTGGCTACGGCGGCGCGCTGACCGCGGGGCTGTTCCTCGAGGAGTTCGTCGCCGACGTGCCGTGGGCGCACCTCGACATCGCCGGTCCGGCGCGCGCCAACGCCGACGACGGCTATACCCGTCGGGGCGGTTCCGGTTTCGGGGTTCGGACGCTCGTCGAGTTGCTCCTGCACCACCGCGGGTAACCGATCACCACGTGACGTCGCGCCGCGCTTCGGCGCTCCTGGTCCTGATCGCGCTGAGCGCGTTCGGACTCGAGTTGCTGTTGCTCGCTTCGGGGCAACGGGGCGCCACCGCCGGCGTGCACTCGGGCTACGACGAGTCGGTGTACATCGGCGCGTCCTGGCTGCTTCGTCAGGGGAATCTTCCCTACCGCGACTTCGTGTACGTCTTTCCGCCTGGGTTCCTTGCGGTGCTCTGGCCGAGCACGACCGTCGCCGGGGTGTTCGGCGGGCCTGCGCTCGCGTTGTCGTTCGGCCGGGTGGTCGCATGTGTCGTCGGCGCGGTCAACGTGTACCTGGTCGGCTGGATCGGCTGGCGGTGGCTCGGCATCGCCGGCGGTCTCATGGCGGCGTTGCTCTACGCGACCACTCCCGTGGTGCTCGACGCGGAGGCGGTGGTGCTCCAGGAACCCTTCGTCATGCTCGCGGTGCTCCTCGCCCTGGCCGCCGTCTCGGACCGCCCGGATCTCAGAGGTCGGCGGTTGGTTGCCGTCGCATTGCTGTTGGGATTCGCGGCGTCGATCAAGTTGGTGGCGGGCGTGTTCGTGGTGCCGGTGCTGATCGGCGCCACGTTCGGTCGTCCGATCGCGGATCGGGTCCGCTTCGCCGTTTGGTCACTCGTCCCGCTGCTCGTGTCCACCGCCGGCCTCATGCTCTGGCTCGGGTGGCGCACCCCCTACGAGCAGATCTTCGCCGCCCAACTCTTACGGCCGCGCGCCGGCGAAGGGCTGTCGCGCATCGATTCGCTCCTCCCACTGTTCCGGGGCCGCACCGAACTGTCGGGCTCGATCGCCGACCTCTCGCCCTGGGTCGCCGTCGGCGCGTTCGCGATCATCTGCGTGGTCGCAACTGCTCGCCGTGGTCCGGCGCGCCTGTGGGGACTCACTGGGCTCGCGGTCAGCGGCGCACTGCTTGCGTCACCCTCCTACTTCCCGCACTACAGCGTGCTGCTCGCGTCGACGGCGGCGCTGCTCCTCGCCTGGACGGCCACCGTCGGGTTCCGGGCGCTCACCGCGCACAGTTCGCCGCGAGCGGTCGCGGCCGGAGTGGTGTGCGTGGGTGTGGTGGTGGCATCGCTCCAGCTCTATACCGGGCTCGATGCTGGGGTGCGCGGTCGAAGTGCCCGGCTCGGGCCGCAGTTCACCCACGCGCTGCGGGAACCGGCCTGTGTGTTCCCGATCCGCCCGCAACTCCTGCTCGACGCCGACCGCGTTCCCGAACCGGGTCCTGATGGCGTGGTCTTCCTCGACGTCTACGGCAGCGCGCTCCTCGCGGCGCTGCACCAAACGGTACCGCCGGGCGACTTCAGCGCGGCCGACGCGCCGTCGGTCCAGACCGAGATCCGTCGGCAGAGCCGCGGGTGTGCGCGCACGCTGATTGTCGACCGTCGGTGCCTCCAGGGTCGCCGCGACCTCACCGCGGCCACGGCACACTGGATACGGGCGCGCAGCCGGGTCGTGGCCCGCCACGGTTGCGTGCAACTGTTGGAACGGCGGAGGGCCCCCGCAAGGCGGTGACTACGAGGTGACCACGACGAGGGTGTCCTCGGGCGCCCAGTCGTAGAGGATCTTGGCGTTGATCTGGCTCTCCCGGACGCAGCCCGAACTCAACGGCTGACCGAGCTGCGAGTCGTCCTCGATCTGTGAACCGTCTTGGTTGGTCGGGATGCCGTGGAAACCGATGTCGGTGGTACTGCCCCAGGTGAAGCCCACGAACCACGGGAGCGAGAGCGTCGGGTGCGCCTTCGAGTGGCCCGTTTCCAACTTGCGGAACACGTGGTACTCGCCCGGGCTTGGCACACCGCGGCGACCGCTCACCTGGTAGCGGGCGTAGACCCAGTTGTCGGCCTCCACCAACCACACCATCTGGCAGGAGTTGCAGTACACGATGCGTCGGCCGACGCCGCTGTTCTCCGGCGCGGGACCGGTCCACGGGTTCACCGCGGGTCGGGTCGTGGTGGTCGTGGTGGGGATCGCCGCCACCGCCACGACTCGTTGGGTGGCGAGGGGACGGACGTGCTTCGCTGTGGAGGATCGGTCGACGGTGCCACCACACGAAGCGAGAACGATCGCGGCGGCGATGACCACCACGCAGGTCCCGGCCACTGCCTGCACGCTGCGGCGTTGCTCACGCCGAGTGCGACGATCCGTGCACGTTTCCATTGCGGCCTCCCAACCGAACCGGGTGATTCCCCGGCTGGGAGGTATGTCGGCCGCAGGGGCCCGGAGCTGAAGGGCCGTGAGAAACCGCCCGTATTACTGGGCGTTTTCCAACGAACTCGTCAGTGGGTGAGGACGCTGCCGTCGGCGAGGACGGCGTGCGGCAGGCAGTGCTGGTCGTACTCCGCGATCACGATCGGGCCGGCATGCTCACCACACGCCGGGCACGTGGGGTCGCGCCGGACCTTGAACGTGCGGAAGCTCTGCTCCAACGCGTCGTAGGCGAGGAGGCGACCGATGAGCGGGTCACCGAGGTCGAGCAGGAGCTTGATGGTCTCGAGCGCCTGGATCGAACCGACGATGCCGGGCAGCACACCGAGCACACCGGCCTCCGCGCAGCTGGGCGCGAGCTCCGGCGGCGGCGGCTCGGGCAGCAGGCACCGGTAGCACGGCCCCTCGTACGGCTTGAAGACGGTGACCTGACCCTCGAAGCGGAAGATCGATCCGTGGACGACCGGGATCTTCTTGAGAAGCGACGCGTCGTTCAACAGGTACCGGGTGGGGAAGTTGTCGGTGCCGTCGAGCACCACGTCGTACCCGTCGATGATGTCGAGCACGTTGTCGGCACCGAAGCGCACGTCGTACGTGACGACGTCGACGTCGGGGTTGAGCATCGTGAGCGACTTCTTCGCGCTGTCGACTTTGCGCTCGCCGATGCGATCCATGTTGTGCAGGATTTGGCGTTGCAGGTTGGAGGCGTCCACCACGTCCATGTCGACGATGCCGAGCGTGCCCACGCCCGCGGCGGCGAGGTAGAGGGCGGCCGGTGAGCCGAGACCACCGGCGCCGAGGAGCAGCACCTTCGATTCGAGGAGCTTCTGCTGGCCGGACTCGCCCACCTCGGGCAGGAGGATATGGCGCTTGTACCGGTCACGCTGCTCGGCGTTGAGGACGGCGGGGGTGATCCACGGCCGCCCCTCGTTCTTCCATTGCCCGAAGCCACCCGACATCGACTTCACGTTCGTGTAGCCGAGCTGCTCGAGCGTCTCGGTCGCGAACACCGAGCGCACGCCCCCCGCGCAGTAGACGATGAGTTCGGCGTCTTTCGCGGGGACCTTGTTCTCGATCTGGCTCTCCAGGTGGCCGCGGGGGATGAAGACCGAGCCGGGCAGCGTGCCGGCGTCGTACTCGTCCTGCTCGCGGACGTCGAGGAACGTGGTCGTGCCGAGGTGCGGTTCGGCATCGGCGGGGCTGATCTCGTGGATCTTCGCCTTGGTCTCGGCGAGCAGCTCGCGGAAGGACGGCATTCGGGGGCTCCGG
>JBBQXR010000060.1:0-12152 GCA_038209455.1 Acidimicrobiia bacterium | reverse complement strand
GGCCCAGGCCCCGCTCTCACCGCCGGGAACGAAGTGGTCGTACAGCAACTATGGCTATGACCTGTTGGGCCGGGTCGTGGAACTCGTCACCGGCAAGGACGTGAGCACGGTGATTCAGGACCGCATCGCGAAGCCTCTCGGCCTGCACCGCACCCTGCTCCCGACGACGGGGAACGGTCTGACCGTGCCGTTCACCCACGGGTACGGGACTGGCGGAGTGCCGTCCGCCAAGGCGCCGGGCGTCGCGTCGGATGACGTGACCCCGTTGCCGCAGTCGTGTGTCGGGGCGTCCGGCGGGATGGTCTCCACGCTGGCCGACTTGCGCGTCTGGTCCCGAGCCTTGGGGACCGGTGCGCTGCTGAAGCCGGCAGTGTGGCGGGAAGCCCAGAAGAGTCTGATCCCGTACGCGTTCTCGGACAACTACAACGGTCCGGGCCGTTGGCTCCAAGGACTGGGGTTCGTCAAGACCGGTCCGTTCATCGGGAAGGAAGGCAGTTTCCCCGGCTACGAGTCGATCACGATGTATTCGCCGTCGCTCCACACGACGATCCAAGTCGTGTCGACCAAACAACCCAACGCCGTCACCCCCACGCGGATGCTCCAAGCCCTCGCCATGGATGTCTTCGGCACCCACCTCGGCTTCGGACTCACCCCCGCACAAGCCATGGCCCCCACCTACACCGCCATGCCAGTGCAGGATTGAGCCCGCGCCCTACCAGCAGCGCTCATCACGGCAGTGCCCCACCCGTCGGTGAGGGCCTCTGCCGCGTCGACCTTGGGCGGATCAGCGCGCCGGAGGTCCCGCACCCGAGTGAGGGCTCGCCGATCGTCGTCGGCCCGCCGGGCGGGAGTCCTGATGGATTCGAACTCCGCGACGGTACGCACATCGGGGTCCGGCCGGTCGAGGGCTCCGATGCCGCTGCGCTCGGCCGGTTCCACCAGCAGTTGTCGTCCGAGACCATCCGCCGTCGGTATTTCAGTTCCCACCCAGAGTTGTCCGCAGCTGAAGCCGAGCGGTTCACCACCGTCGATCACCATGATCGCGAGGCGCTCGTCGCGGTCGTCGACGGTGAGATCATCGGCGTGGCCCGCTTCGAACGGACCGCGGCACCGACCGATGCCGAGGCCGCGTTCGTCGTCGCCGATGCCTGGCAGCGGCACGGGATCGGGACCGAACTCCTGGAACGCTTGGCGGCGCGCGCTCGAGATGAGGACGTCCACCGACTCGTGGCCGAGACGCTCTCCGAGAACCGAGCGATGCTCGAAGTCTTCTCGCGGGCCGGCTTCGTCCTCGCGGGAACATGGGACCATGGCGTCGGCCTCTGGGTGCTGACCCTCGACCCGTGACGGGGACCCGGAGTTCGGTGATCGGCGCCTGACCGGCTAGTGCAGGTGCGACAAGCGTTCCTGGTACTCGTCCGGCGCGATCTCGCCGCGAGCCATGCGATCAGCCAAGATCGCGCGGGCGTGGTCGAGGTCTGACCGTGATCGATGTCCGGACCCGCGGGCTACGAGCCACACGATGAGTCCGACGCCCGCGATCATGACGAGCGTCATGAACGAACCCCAGAGCCACATCCAACTTCGACTGCCCATATGCGTGTCGTTCCACTCGGCAACGACCGCGACAAACGCCGTCGCACGGATCATGGGGACGCCTCCGATAGTGGTTCGAACAACGTCATCGTAAGAAAGTGCAAACCGCGGTACCAGAGGCGGAGGTCCCGCGGCGACGCCGTCCGACCTCGCGCCATCGGCATGCTCAACCGAAGGGTACGGACCAGCGCACCACGGTCCCACCGCCCGGACGGTTCGCGATCGAGCACTCGCCGCCGAGTCTTCGGGCGCGCGTTTCCATGTTCTCGAGACCGTCGCCGCGACGATCGTGTTCACCCAGTCCGACGCCGTCATCCTCGACCGTGAGCGAAACGGTTGTGCCGTGCGTCTCGAGTGTCAGGTCCACCGTTCGGGCCGACGCGTGTTTCGCAACGTTGGAGAGGGCCTCGCGTTGTACGGCCAAGAGGTGTTGCGCGATCCCGGCTCCGACGGCGGTGTCCACCGCACCGTCGAAGTGCACCGCCGGTTCGAACCCGAGCGTGCGCGCTGCTTCCGCGCAGACGGCGATCGCCGATTGGCACGCCGATCGAGCCGGACGGCGGTCGGGTTGCAGTTCGAAGATGGCAGAGCGAATCTCGCGGACGGTGATGTCGATTTCGTCGATCGCCGATTCCAAGCGGGTGACCACCATCGGGTCCTTCGAGAGTCGCAGGGGCCCCTGGAGGCTGAGACCGACGGTGAAGAGCCGTTGAATCACCGTGTCGTGAAGATCGGAAGCGATTCGATCGCGATCCTCCAACTGGGCGAGCTCGGCGACGCGCGAGTGGAGCCGGCCATTCTCGATCGCGACGCCTGCACCGGCTGCGAGGGCAACGACGATCTCTTCGTCGACGTCGGAGAAGGCCGTGGCGCCGAGCTTCTCGCCGAGCGTCAGGCTTCCGAGCACCTCACCCCGGATCAGGATCGGCACCGCGAGCAACGATGGCATCGTGGCGCCGGCGCGGCCGCCGAAATTGTGGGGCCGGATCGGTTTGGAGTCGCCGAGCAGTGTCCCGAGGATGCTGCTGCAGGACGGGAGGTCCCCGACTGCGCCTTGCGCGTCGTCGGCGAGGCCGACCGTGACGACCTGTGCAAGCGAGGTCTTGGATTCGTCGAGCACGCGCAGCGATCCGCGGGTCGCGCCCACCAGCTCGGCGGCCGTCTCGGTGATGCGTTGGAGGGTGGCGGTGAGGTCGAGGTCGGAACCGATGAGCAGGACCGCGTCGAGCACCCGCCGGAGCTGCTCGGTTCCGTGTACCCCGATGGCAGGTTCGGTCGTGATCATCGGGCGACCAGGCCGAGCCACGTGACGGCGCACCCATCAGCCGCACGACGGGGAATCCGGTCGGGAAGCAAGTCGGTCTCCTCTGGGCTGCGACACATCGATCGAGCGCGCTACCGGGGTCCGGAGTACCGCATGTCGCAATCGCCGCGGTTCGCTCCGAAGATCGAACCCGTCGGGTCTTGCGTCAGCGGTGACCCTACAACCAGAAGCTGCTCGTTCTCGCAGAACCCCAGAAGTTCATCGACGCGAATGCGAGTGAATGCGCGATGGGCCAGTCGGGTCAGGCTTCGGGACGAGTGACGACCACCTTCAGCGCGCCGGTCTCGCTTGCCCTGGAGAACGTGTCGTACGCCGCCTCGAACTCATCGAGGGTGAAGTGGTGCGTGATGAACTTGGCTGGGGCAACCTGCTCGGAAGCGACGAGCGACAGCAGGGTGGGCGTCGACGAGGTGTCGACCAGTCCGGTGGTGATGGTGACGTTGCGGGTCCAGAGGTCCTCAAGGTGCAGGGTCACCGGCGCCCCGTGGACGCCGATGTTGGCGACCCGACCCCCCGGCCGGATGAGGCGCGTACAGAGGTCGAAACTAGCCTCGACCCCGACGGCCTCGATGGCCACGTCGGCTCCCAGCCCGCCGGTGAGCTCCTGGACGATCGCCACCGCGTCCTCGCGAGTCGTGTTGATCACGGTGTCGGCTCCGAACCCTTTCGCGGCTTCGAGGCGACTGTCGACGAGATCGATTGCGATGACATGGCTGGGGCTATAGAGGCTGGCGCCCATGATGGCCGACAGTCCGATAGGGCCGGTGCCGACGACCGCGACGACGTCGCCGGGGCGGACCCGCCCGTTCAGCACTCCGACTTCGTAGCCAGTGGGGACGATGTCGGAGAGCATCAAGATGTCTTCGTCGGCGGCGCCGTCAGGCATCGGATAGGTGGAGGTGTCTGCGAAGGGAACGCGAACGAACTCGGCGTGGGTTCCGTCGATCAGGTTCCCGAGAATCCAGCCGCCGCCTCCGGTGCATTGGCCGTAGACGCCCTCGCGGCAGTACCGGCACGCGCCACACGCCGTGATGCAGGACACCAGGACCCGGTCGCCGACCTTCACGTTCTTGACGCCGACACCGACCGTCTCGACTGTGCCGACCGCTTCATGGCCGAGGATCCTGCCGTCGGTGACCGTCGGCAGGTCGCCCTTCAGAATGTGGAGGTCGGTGCCACAGATCGTGGTGGCATCGACGCGGACGACGGCGTCGGTGTCGGCTTGGATCGTCGGCATCGGGACGTCGTCCCACGAAGGTCGACCGGGGCCGTGGTACACGATTGCCTTCATGGTTGCTCCTTGAGCGGCGAGTCCCCGCGATTCGAGGGTCGACGTCCATGGTGCGCCGCACTCCGAGGCGCTCATAGAGCAGAAGGTCCTCCTGCGCGACCGACGGGACCAAGTGCTCTGGCGAAACGAATGGGATGAGTCGCACGCTGGCCCGATGCAGTCCGACCCACCGCACTCCACGCACCAGGGGATCGCGGTCATCGACGAGGAGCGGTGTCTGCGCCTGGTCGAGGGCGAGTCGATCGGGCGGCTCGGTTTCAGCGCTCGGGCATTGCCCGTCATCTTTCCGATCAACTTCGTCCTGCTCGGCCGCGATGTGGTCTTCCGCACCGAACCGGGTCAGAAGCTCGATGCCGCGCGGCAACATGCGGTTGCGTGCTTCGAGGTCGATTCGCACGACCCGTTCGCCCACACCGGCTGGAGCGTGTTGATCACCGGTTGCCTCGAAGTGGCCGATGGGCGGGAGCTGGCCCGGCTCGGACCACTCCCGCTGCGACCCTGGGCCGTGACCGGGGCTTCGGACGTGGTGACGCTTCGGGGCGAGGTCATTTCCGGGCGATCAGTGGAATCCTTCAGGGGTCCTGTCGTCACGAAGTGACTTGCGGCCCTGTCGCTGTCGTCCCGACGAGTAGAGGCTGAGGCCGAGCACGCTCGCTCTCAGACCGAGCACGCTCGCTACGAGGGGACCGCAATGAATGCAGCCACCGGCATCGCGCCGACGCCCGTCGACCGCTCTTCCGCGCCGGGAGATTCGCGCGGGGCATCACCCAAAACTCGACGCCCCCGAACGATGTTGGGCTTCGTCGCAACTCGTCGAGTGGTCGAGATCGTTCTGTGCCTGATTCTCGGCGTCGGATCCGCGCTGTTGTTCTTCGGTGCGAACTTCGGGCTCGACATGGTGCACTCCCAGTTGGGCGCACAGCAGATCTCGTTTCCCGCCAAGGGCTCGCCGGCGTTGGATCCCAAGGCGTACCCCGGGCTACAGCAGTACGCGGGTGAGAAGGTCGATACCGGACCCAAGGCGAAGGCCTACGCCAACCAGTTCATCGCCGCGCACCTGAAAGAAGCGGCCGGGGGCAAGACCTATTCGCAGGTGAGCGATCTCTCCCGGGCCGCGCCGACCGATGCGAAGCTGTCGGGCCAAGTCGCCACGCTGTTCAAGGGCGAGACGCTCCGCGGCCTGCTGCTGTACGCCTGGGGCTGGTCGGTGGTGAGCACGTTGGCGCTCTACGCCGCGATCGCAGCACTCATCGGCTTCGTCATCATGCTGGGCGTGACCATTGGCGACTTCGTCGCCGACCCTCGCATCGCTTCGCACCACATCGCACCGGACGCGTCGTGATCGCAGCGGGCAGTGATGCATGACCGACATGATGAAGGGACCAGCGGCGATGGACGGACCCGACGCACAGGACGAGGCCGAGATGTTCGACGAGGAGTCGCGGGGGATGGACGAAGTGGTGGTCGAAGGCCCCGGCCCCGCCGACGGCTACGTCCACGGAAGCATCGTGGCCCCGGATCCGCTCCTCGCCGATGACATCGCGGAGCTGATCGCGTCGGAGCAACCGGCGGAGGACCCGTTGACGGCCGAAGAGTCCGCCATGCATTACGAGGACCACTGAACCCGCGAGACGATCGGTCGTCCGCTCCTCTGGAGCATCGACCGTCCATGGCGTGGGTGTACGGTTCCAGCTGAGCGTTACTCCGGACCCCGGTGACGCGACGGATGTCGCACACTTGAGGGAGTTCCATGATGAACGCACCATGCGTCGACGCAATGCTCGACGCGGACTCGTCCGTCGAGCGACCGGTGCCCTCGGCGGTGCTGACGATGGTCGGCGAGCACGACATCTCCACCGTTGACCCCTTGACCTATGAACTTGGCCGGTTGATCGACGAAGACCATGCGAATGTGGTCGTCGACTTGAGCGGCGTCACCTTCATGGACGTGTCGATCGTTAACTGCCTCCACCGCACGGAACTGCGGCTGCGCCGCGACGCTCGAGCACTGCTACTGCGGGCGCCGTCGCCGAATGCTCGGCGGTTGCTCGACCTGTGCGAGAACATCAGCCCGCTCGGGTTCCATTTCGTTGGTGTCGGCCGGCTCGTCGAGCCGAGGGCGGCATGACGGACGCTCATGTCTTGGAGATCCAAGGCCGCTTCACCAGCGGTGCGACCCCTCTTGATACCCAGCGACTCTGCGACGTCTGTGCGGACGTGGCTCAGATGAGCGGCGCAGGAATCATGATGATGTCGGGCGACGTTCAGCGCGGCTCGTTGTGCACCACCAACCACGTGAGCGCGCTCATCGAAGAACTTCAGTTCTCGCTGAGCGAAGGGCCGTGTCTCGACGCCTTCCACGAAGCGCGACCGGTCCTCGAACCGGACCTCACCAACCCGCGCGTCGTGCGGTGGATGGCCTTCAGCGAAGCGGCGGTCGAGGCGGGGGTGCGGGCGATCTTCGGGTTTCCGATCAGTGTCGGTCCGGTCAAGCTCGGAGCGCTCAACCTGTACCGTGACGAACCCGGCGGACTCACGACCGAGCAACACGGTGACTGCCTGATCCTCGCTGACACGGTCGCCCGATCGGTGATCATGATGCAGGCGCATGCCACGCCGGGCCAGCTCGCCCAGGAGTTCGAAGCGGGGGCCGATTTCGAACTCGTCATTCACCAGGCGTCCGGGATGGTCGCCGCGCAACTGGGGACCAGCGTCGGACAGGCACTGATTCGCCTGCAGGCCCACGCGTTCGGAAATGACCAATCGCTCCGCTCGGTCGCTCGAGCCGTCATCGGACGTGAGCTTCGCTTCGATGGGCCGGCCGATCCCGTCTTGATATCGCAAAGTGAGCAGTGACATGAGCAGGGAATCGCTTCTGGTCGCCACCTTCGTCGAACTCACCGACGTGCTCGTCGACGAGTTCGATGTCGTTGATCTCCTGACCCATCTCACCGATCGCTGTGTCGAGGTGCTCGACGTCACCGCCGCCGGGCTCCTGTTGGCGGACCCCGCCGGTGAACTGCGGGTCGTCGCGTCATCGAGCGAGGCAATGCACACCTTGGAGCTGTTCGAGCTGCAATCGGCGGAAGGGCCCTGCTTCGAGTGCTTCCACACCGGCGAACCCATCGCCAATGCCCAACTCACGCCGACCGATCAACCCTGGGCGACGTTCGGTCCCCGCGCCATCGCTTCCGGATTCCTGTCCGTGACCGCACTGCCTATGCGACTGCGCGGCCGGACCATCGGAGCGCTCAACCTGTTCCGATCCGACGCGAACGAGCTCAGCGAACGCGATCTCCGAGCGGCCCAAGCGTTCGCCGACGTCGCGACGATCGGCATCCTGCAGCATCTCGCCGTGGAGGAAGCCCAGACGGTCAACGACCAGCTCACTGCCGCGCTGAACAGTCGGGTCGTCATCGAGCAGGCGAAGGGCATGGTGGCGGAACGGAACGGTCTCGACATGGCGGATGCCTTCAACCGGCTCCGCGGCCACGCCCGCGCCCACAACCTGCGGTTGTCCGATCTCGCCGCCCAGGTCGTGGCGGGGACCGTCAGCCCCGTCGCTCTCGACGCGCAGCCGCCAAAACGGCGGGCCGCGAAGTAGCTCGCCGTTGCCCGACCCCACCCGGGTGGTGCGAGGGCTCAGGTGTGATCGACGAGTTTCGGGGCTTCGACGTCGAAGTCGGCGACCAACACCCGGTTGCGACCGGCCGATTTACCGTTGAGCAAGGTTCGGTCGGCGATCGCGACGATCTCGTCGAACTCGTCCGCGTAGGCGGTGGAGGCGACACCGAACGTGACCGTGAACGGTGGAGTGCGTCCGGCGCGCAGCGTGAGCGCCAGGCTCTCGCGGAATCGTTCCAGGACGCCGGTTGCGATAGCGGTGTCGCAATCCGGCAAGACGATCACGAATTCCTCGCCGCCGTACCTCGCGGCAATGTCGTTGGGCCGCAACGAATCCCGAAGCACCCGGGCAAACAGCCGCAATGCCTGATCCCCGGCCTCGTGGCCGTGGGTGTCGTTCAGGATCTTGAAATGGTCGAGGTCGCCGTAGGCGAGGGAATACGGAACTCCTTCCCTACGGAGATCACGGACGGCGTTCTCGAGGCTGCGTCGATTCAACAGCCCGGTGAGTGGGTCGGTCTGGGCCTGGGTCTCGGAGGTCGCGAACGCGCGGATCATTGCGATGCGTTCCGATCCCCGGCGCGACGTGAAGTTGAGCGTTGCCAGTTCGTGCGCATCCGGCAGGATCCCGTCCTGGCCGACGGCGTGGGTCACGCCGACAGTGCGACCGGCGATGCTGACGGGCAGGCACGCCGCCGAGCATTCGCCCGAGGGGCGGTCCTTCAGGTACGGGCAGGCGTTGATTGCATGACTGCTCGGGAACACGAGGGCGTGACCGACGGTCGCGGCCGGGCAGTCGAGCGGCGAGACCACACCGCAACCATCGAAGGCCTCACCGTTCGTGAGCGCCTGGCGGAAGTGAGCGCGGCTGGAGTCTGCGACCAGCATCTCGACCTTCAGGTCCGGCACCGATTCCTGGAGCGCCTGGCTGATGATCTCGTAGACCGCGGGTTCGGTCTTGGTCATCTCCAGCGCCTCTTGCACCCGCGCCTCGTATTCGTGGCGGCGCGTCGTGCGGCGCTGCTCGTCCTCGCGACGGCCGGCACGGCGACCGAAGCCGACCGCCGCGCCGATCACGAGCAGGATCGCGACGCCGGCGCCGGTGAGGAAGAACCACAGGCCGAGCGCGAGATGATCCGAGGCTTGTTTGGTCGCACTGGCGGTCACGCGACGCGAGACATTCTGGCTGATCTGCGTCGTGACGCTCCACACACGTTCGATCGTCTGCCGTTCGGTCGCGACGAGTGAACTCAGGGCACCGGCTTCGATCGGTGTCCCGGCGGCAACGGGGGTCAGGGTCGTCAGGGCTCTGCTGAACGCGCTCATGGCCGTCTCGAGGTCGTGGGCGTCCCGCCCGAACCCAATGCGCCGCAGATGCCGCGCCAGTGCCGCCGCTTCGGCGGTCTGAGTCTTGACGAGTGCGCCGCCCTTCACCAGCTCCGCGGGATCAGGAGCGATGCCAGGCTTGAGTGCGTCGAGGTGTCCTTCGATGAAGAACTGCCATTCCACGACGGTGGTCCGCAGCGCGACCAGCTGGTCTTGGAGTGGCACACCGTCCCGAGCGATCTGTCGAAGATCAGTTCGGGTTTCGAACAAGGGGTTCAGCGCCACGACGGACGCCAGCAGGATCGCGAGTGCCGCGACTGCGCCCGCGCCGAAGATCCAACCACCGACCTTGATCCCACGCCGTGGTGAGCGTGCCGGGCTCACATGCGTGTCAGTCCCGGATTCGTCCATGACGTCGCCATCGACACGTCGCCCGCGACAAAGAAGGGCGCAAAGCGCTTCCTGTGGTGAGAAGTCTTTGTTTCTTTCAGCGCGGCTTCATTTTGCGTCTCCTGGCATCAAGGGCGTGCGGGATCGGCCGATCACCCAAAGACGCGAGTCCGTTGCGGACTCCCAACGGAAGCAGGGGATGGCCCTCGACGAGGTCACGATTCCGGAATCGGTGTTGCGCCGCTCCTACGCCTTCGAGCGTTTCGGAGCTCCGGCAGCGATACTCGACGCGTCGGGTGTGATCGTCGAGACGAACGAATCGTGGCGACTCTTCGCCGCACTGAACGAGGCAACCCCGGGGACGACCGGCCCGGGCGTGAACTATCTCGAGGTCTGCGAGCGGGCAGCGGCCGCCGGCGCCATGACGGCACACGCAGTCCTCACGGGACTCGACAGCATCCTTCGCGGTGATCGGGCCTCCTTCGAACTCGAATACCCCTGTCCGTCTCCCATCGAGGACCGATGGTTCCTTCTCCATGCGTCGTCCGCGCCCGTGGACGACGGCGCAGGTCTGGTGCTGTTCCACGTCAACATCACCGGGCGCAAGCTCCTCGAAGAGGGGATTGCGCAAGGGACGACGCGCGATCCGCTCACCGGCCTCCCGAACCTGAATGCCGCGCTCACGTTGATCGGCGACCAGCTCACCGATTCGTCGGTCCTCGGCGGAGCCATCACGCTGATCCACCTCCATCTGGAAGGGCTGGACTCGGTCGACGACGCCCTCGGTGGCCCGGCCGGCGACGAACTTCTTGTGCAGGTCATCATGCGCGTGCGTCGCGCTTTGAGAACCGACGACCATCTCTGCCGACTCGAAGGCACTGAACTCGTCGTCGTCTCCCGGGACCTCGACGACGAGTCGCGCACGGAGGTTGCACGACGGCTCCGTGATGTGATCACTGCGCCATTCCAGGTCGGCGCCACCCAGGCATCGCTCGGGGTCGCGATCGGTGTCGTGTCATCCGACCCGACGTCGACCGCGAGCGCGTTGCTCGCTGCCGCATCATCAGAAGCGGGCGCCGTCGAATGGAGGGTCGACCGACGCGACACGCGGCACCCACGCGAACCGGCTCCGGTGGGATCAGCGGTGATCGGCCACGCCCACCGGGACGCGGTCCTGGCGCGATCGAACGATCTCGTGATGTTCTTCGATGACGACGGGACCATCGCGTGGGCGAGCCCGGCGACGCGAACCCTCCTCGGGATGGATCCGGTCTCCCTCATCGGACGCAACGGCCTCGACGCGATCCACCCTGACGATCAGGAGCGCGCGTGGGCAGCGTTCGCGACCCTCGTCCGGCTCGGAGATCACGTTCGGGTCGAGTTCCGCGTCCTTGCCGAGGACGGCTCGATCCATTGGATCGAGGAAACCGCGACCAATCTCGTGGACGACCCCGATGTCGGATACATCGTCGGCAACCTGACTGACATCACCGACCGCAAGCGGAATGAGGACTCGATCCGCTTCCAGAGCCGGTTGCTCGACGCGGCTGGGCAGGCGATCGTCGGCATGGACCTGAACGGCTCCGTCACCTACTGGAACGCCGCCGCCACCGAAATCTACGGCTGGTCTGCGACCGAGGCATGCGGACGTCCCCTCGCCACGCTCCTGCCACCCGCCGAGGGCTGGGCGGAGCTCGGGCGCGAGGTGCAAGCCCGCCTCGCCGCCGGTGCGTCATGGTCGGGAGACTTCTGCGTCCGCCGCAAGGACGGGACTGAGCTCCCGGTGCTGGTCACCGACACGCCGGTGTACGACGATGCGGGCACGCAGATCGGGACCATCGGTGTCTCGTCCGACGTCACCGAGCGCCAGCAGCACGAGATCGACCAGGCCCGGCTGTCGGCGATCGTCGAGACGTCCACCGACGCGATGATCAGCACGACGATCGACGGAACCGTCCAGAGCTGGAACCACGGCGCCGAGGTCTTGTACGGATGCGCGGCGGCGGCGATGATCGGACGCAACATCGCCGACACCGTGCCGCCCGAGCGCACCGACGAGATGTCGAAGCACATCGTAGGTCTGCGCCTCGGACGACCCGTCAGCGGGTTCGAGACGATTCGGCGCCGGGCTGACGGCAGTGACGTTCCGGTGTCGATCTCGATCTCGCCCGTGCGCACTGGGGACGGCGAGGTGATCGGCGCCTCGGCCGTCATCCGAGACATCACCGACCAGGTGCTCTCCCGCCGGAACCTCGAAGCCGACCGGAGCCGGCTCGCCGATGCCCAGCGGTCGGCGCATCTCGGCAGCTTCGAACTCGACCTCGCGACGGAAACCGTGACGTGTTCGGCGGAACTCCGCGCGATCATCGGTGTGCAACCCGATGCCGCGGTCACCCCCGCCCTGCTCCGGGAGCGGACGCATCCGGACGACCGAGAACATGCAGAGGCGATGATCACGGCGTCGATCAACGAGCATCGTGCAGTGGAATGCACGCACCGCATCATCCGACCCGACGGTGACGTGCGCTGGGTGACCGCACGAACCACGGTCCACGGACCGAGTTCATCCAAGGTGTCGGGCACGCTCTTCGACGTCACCGA
>JBBQXR010000059.1:0-12337 GCA_038209455.1 Acidimicrobiia bacterium | reverse complement strand
GGCGTCGAGCGGGCGCGCCTCGGTGGCACGCTCCAGAACGACATGTTGAAGGAGTACCAGGCGCAGAAGGAGTTCGTGTACCCGCCGCGTCCGAGCATGCGATTGGTGAGCGACGTGATCCGGTTCACTGCGGCCGAGATGCCGCGGTGGCACTCCGTCTCGATCTCCGGATACCACATCCGCGAAGCCGGTTCGACAGCCGCACAGGAGCTGGCCTTCACCGTCGGCAACGGGTTCGCGTACGTGGAAGCGGCGATCGCTGCGGGGCTCGACGTTGACGAGTTCGCACCCCGCCTCTCGTTCTTCTTCAACGCGCACATCGACTTCTTCGAGGAGATCGCGAAGTACCGGGCCGCGCGTCGCATCTGGGCCCGGTGGATGCGCGACCGCTACGGCGCCACCAACGAGCGGTCGTTGCAGCTTCGGTTCCACACGCAGACCGCGGGCGTCTCGCTGACCGCGCAACAGCCCGAGGTCAACCTCGTCCGGACGGCGATCGAGGCGATGGCCGGCGTGCTCGGGGGGACCCAGAGTCTGCACACCAACTCCTTCGACGAGGCCTTGGCCCTCCCGACGGAGAAGGCCGCCCGGCTCGCGTTGCGCACGCAGCAGGTGATCGCGCACGAGACGCGGGTGACCAACGTGGCCGACCCGCTCGGTGGATCGTGGTTCGTGGAGGCGCTCACCGACGAGATGGAACGCCAGGCGGAGGAGATCTTCGCCCAGGTGGAGCAACTGGGGGACGGCTCGATGCTCGAGGGCGCGCTCGTCGGCATCGAGAACGGCTACTACCAACGGGAGATCGCGCAGGCGGCCTACGACATCGAGCGGAAGTTGAACGACGGCCGCCATTCGATGGTGGGTGTCACCGACTTCTTCGAGGGCAACGACGAACCGCCGCCGCCGATCCTCGAGATCGGTCGGGAGTGTGAAGAGCAGCAGTTGAAGCGGCTGGCCGCAGTGAAGGCCGACCGCAATGCCGAAGCAGTCGACGCGACGCTGGCGCAGTTGCGCACCGATGCGGCGGATCCGTTGGTGAATCTGATGCCGGCCCTGCTCGACGCGGCCCGTGCGTACGCGACCGTGGGCGAGACCATGGACGCGCTGGCCGACGTCTTCGGCCGCTACCGCGAAACCCCGGTGATCTAGCCCGATGCTCAACGAGAGTGAACTGACGGTCGCGCGCGCCGCGAAGGGCTTCATGCCCGACGACGAA
The DNA here is from genome assembly GCA_038209455.1 of Acidimicrobiia bacterium. Classification (GTDB taxonomy): domain Bacteria; phylum Actinomycetota; class Acidimicrobiia; order IMCC26256; family JAENVU01; genus JAENVU01. The sequence continues at coordinate 11,121 of JBBQXR010000059.1, read as the reverse complement.
GGACTGGCGTTGCACGACGCGGGCCTCGACGGTGGGCGAGTGGGACCGCTGTTGGAGATCGGCTCCTACTGCGGCAAGTCGGGGGTGTACCTCGGGGCTGCCGCGCGCGAGCGCAGCACGGTCCTGTTCACCATCGACCACCATCACGGGTCGGAGGAGAACCAGGCCGGGTGGGAGCATCACGATCTCGAGGTCGTCGATTCCCGCACCAACCGCATGGACACGCTGCCGTTCTTCCGCCGCACCATCGAGGACGCGGGGCTCGAGTCGGTGGTCGTCGGCATTCTCGGCGACTCCCCGACGGTGGGGCGGTTCTGGGCCTCGCCACTCGGGTTCCTCTTCATCGACGGTGGCCACGCCGAAGCCGTCGCCATGGGCGACTACCTCACGTGGGCCCGGCACGTGATGACCGGAGGGGTGCTGGCGATCCACGACGTGTTCGAGGATCCGGAAGCCGGCGGCCAGGCTCCGTTCCATGTGTGGGAGCGGGCCGTCGCCGACGGATTCCGACCGCTGACCACGACCGGCAGTCTCCGCACCCTGCGTCGCTAGCGCCAGACTCGGGATCCCACGCTCGACACGCGTTCGCCGAGCCTTGGCCCCGGATTCCGGCGCTGAAAGTGAGGAGGGTTACTGGGCGCGGTCGCGGGCGATCTCGACGCCGGCCGCAAGAAGTTCTTCGGCCGAGAGACCCACCGGGAGTCCTTCACCGCGGAAGAGGCCGGCGGTCGGACCGTCGCCACCGAGCGCATGAGCCGCAAGGACGACCGCCGCGGAGTTCCACGTGGGCTGATCGGCGGTGAAGAACTCACCGCCGCGGTCGTAATGGCCGCCGTCGAAGTTCATGCCGCACCAGTAGGAGCCGTCGGTGTGGCGGAGGAACTGGATCCATCGGAACAGATCGTGGGCCCGTTCGTTCTCGCCGATTGCGTCCAATGCCATCACCAACTCGCAGGTCTCGGCGGCGGTGACCCAGGGCTGGTCGGAGACGCAGCGCACCCCGCGACCGGGGACGACGAAGGTGTCCCAGAACGCCGCGATGCGCGCCTGCGCAGGCTGACCGCGCAGCACGCCACCGAGGATCGGGTAGTACCAGTCCATCGCCCAACGCGACTTGTCGAGGAATCGGTCGGGTCGGTGCGCGATGGCGATTGCCAGTGCACCCACCGAGAGTTCCCAGTCGGGCCGGTCGTGGCCGAGCCGTTCGGCGATGGCCACGGCACAACGGAGCGAGTGGTGGATGCTCGACGATCCCGTGAGGAGCGCGCCATCGGCCGGGTCGTCGGCGCGCCACGCAATCTCACCGGTTTCGGTCTGGAACTCGAGCGCGTAATCGATGGTCCGCTCCACCACGGTCCAGTACTCGCGGAGGAACGCGGTGTCGCCGGTCGAGAGGTAGTGGTGCCACACCCCGGTCGCGATGTAACACGCGACGTTGGTGTCGAGGGTCGGATCGGTGACCTCGTCGCCGACGTAATAGGAGTGCCAGCCACCGTCGGGTCGCTGGTTGTCGCGGAGCCATCCGTAGGCCCGCGCCGCGTCTTCGTGCCGGCCGCCGACGTCGAGTGCCATTGCGGCCTCGACGAGGTTCCACGGGTCGGTCTTGGTGCCCGGCGTCCACGCGATGTTGCCGTCCGCGGTCTGCACCGACGCGATCGCGTCGACGGTGGCGCGGAGCGCAGCGGCGTCGAACACGCCGTCGACGGTCACGCGTCGACCTTCTGGGTGTAGATGACCAGGCTCTTGCCCATGATCGGGTTGATGGCGCGGTCGACCGCAGCCAGCCACTTCGGATTCTTCATCAGTTGGTACACGAGGAGGTCGTGGTAGCGCTTGGCGATCGGACGATCGGGTTGGTGCACGCCTCCCGCGCAGCGGATCCACCAGTACGGGGTGTGGAGGCCGTGCGCGTGATGCGAACCGCGCAGCCAGACGCCGGCTGCTTCGAGGTCCAGTTCGAGTTCGTGCTGACGGAAGATCCGGACGTGCGCGCCGGGTTGGTCGTGGTACTCGTAGTCGAGCGCCCAGTTGATGCGCTCGGGCCAGCGGGTCGGGACGGTGACCGCCATCCGGCCGCCTGGCTTCAGGACCCGGACCAACTCTGCGATGGCACCGCGAGAGTCCCAGAGGTGTTCGAGGACCTCGGAGCACACGATCTTGTCGACCGAGTTCGACGGCAAGGGCAGGCGCAGCGCGTCGCCGTTGATCGGGAGCCAGGGTCGGGTCACCGGGACCTCGCCCGCTTCCTGCATCGCGGCGACGGTGGCCCGCACATCCTTGAGGTCGGCCTCGGAGTAGTCGAGCGCGATCACCGACGCGCCGCGCTTCATCGCCGCGAACGCGTGGCGACCGCCACCACAGCCCATGTCGAGCAGGCGGTCTCCGGGCCGGAGCTGGAGTCGCTCGAAGTCAACCGTGAGCATCAGGTACCGGAGGGGTTCGACGTCCACACCGGAGGCCCACTCGGGCGCGGCGAGGGCGTACCCCCGGCGGCCTGGTGCATCTCCAGGGTCTCGTACCAGTTCTCGATCATGCCCTCGGCCGTCTTGCGCCACGTGAACCGGTCGAGGATACGAGCCCGGCCGTTTGCACCCAATCGTGCCCGCAGTTTGGGGTTGTCGAGCATCGTGACGATGGCCGCAGCCAGTTCGCCGGGGTCGTTCGGCGGGACGGTGAGGGCCGCACCACCCGACGGCCCGGTCACCTCGGGGAGCGCGCCGCCGGTGGTGGTGACCAGAGGAGCCGCACAGCTCATGGCTTCGATGGCCGGGAGTGAGAAGCCCTCGTAGAGGGACGGCACCACGGCCATGTCGCACTCGGCGTACAACTCGACGATCCGTTCGGTGGAGACACCCGAGACGAACTCGACATGATCCTTGAGGCCGAGGCGCTCGAGGAGGGCGGGGATCTTCGAGCCGTCCTTGGGCTTGCCGATCACGACGAGGTGGACCTCGTTGCGTTCGGTGCGGACCTTGGCGACGGCCTCGAGCAGCGGGACCAGACCCTTGAGGGGTTGGTCCGACGACGTCGTGACGAGCAGCCGGCCGGAGACCCGCTCGACGTGCGGCAACGGACGGAACACGTCCTGGTCGACGCCGACGGGCACGATGCGCAGTTGCTCGTCGCGCATGCCCATCTGGCTGATGATGTCCTTGCGGGAGTTCTCGCTCACGGTGACGAGACGCGAGACCTGCCGCGCGACCTTCATCTGCATGTCGAGGAAGGCGTACCAACGCTTCAGGTTGAACCGCTGGAACGCGTTCTTCGCGTGGGCGAGTTCGAGGTCGCGGTCCACGGTGATCGGGTGATGCAGGGTGGCGCAGACGGGCCAGCCGTCCTGCATCATCCCGGCAAGTCCGGATCCGAAGGACTGGTTGTCGTGGACGAGGTCGAAGTCGGCGCGATGGGCCTGGAGCCAGCGCCGCGCGCGCAGGGTGAAGGCCCACGGCTCGGGGAAGACGCCGGTGCACATGAGACCGAACTCGCCGAGGTCCACGGCGTCGCGGAACTCCCACGGCCACGGCACGCGGAACGGGTTCCCGGACGGGTAGAGGTCGAGGCTCGGGATCTTGACCAGGCCCTGCGGATCGTCGAGTTCGGGGTACGGCGGGCCGGAGAGGGCCTCGATGTGATGGCCGAGTTCGATGGCCTCGCGCACGATGTACTTCGTGTAGACGCCCTGCCCGCCGCAGTGGGGATTCCCCCGGTAGATGAGCCAGGCAATCCGGAGGGATTCGGGCCTCCGGGCCGTGCTCGAACGGGGGTTTTCGATTGCGGGGGAGGTCGCCATGAGAGGTCGCAGCCTAGATCAGGGCCCTGCCGAGGTTCCTGGCGTACGGTCCAGCCCGTGGAATCGAGACTTTCGTCACGCGCGATCGCCCGGACCAAGGCGGTCGCCGAGCCCCGCTGGTCGCCCGATGGCCAGTGGTTGGGCTGGCTCGAATCGATCGACGGCCGTAGCGATCTGCTCGTGATGCCGGCGGACGGCACTGGTCCGCCGGTCGTGGTGACCGCGGAACATGCGCTCGGGCGGGTCGGGGCTTACCGGGGCGGCGCGTGGTGCTGGGCCGCGTCGGATCGCCTCGCGGTGGTCACCGCCGCGGGCGCGGTCGCGCTCATCGGGGTCGACGGGGGTCCGGGTCAGGTCCTCGGCCACGACGGTCAGGCGGCGGCGCCGACCGCGTGGAGCGGCGGCGTGCTGTTCGCCTCCGAACGCGACGACGCGCTCGATGTGGTGGAGATTCCGGCGTCGGTCTGGTCGGGCGGGCCGCCGGCAGGTCGGCGCTGGTCGACCGCCGACTTCGCGTGGGACCCGACGGTCACGCCCGACGGCGCATCGGTCGCGTGGCACGAGTGGGATCTCACGGCGATGTCGTGGACCAGCTCGCGCGTCGTGCTGGCCGATCGAAACGGTGACGCACCGCGTGTCGTCGCCGGCGGCCCGGGTGTCGCAACCGGTCAGCCGCGCTTCTCGCCCGACGGCGCCCGACTCGCCTACGTGTCGGACGCGTCGGGGTACTGGAACGTCGTCGTCGCGAACGCCGACGGATCCGACGCCCGCCCGCTCGTGGCCGAAGCCCGTGACCAGGCTGAACCGGCGTGGGGTCCCGGGCAGCGGTCGTTCGCCTGGTCGCCGGCATCGGATGCGATCGCGTTCTGTCGGAACGAGGCCGGCTTCGCGCGCCTCGTCGTCGCCACCGTCGACGGCGCGGTCACCGAACTCGCGCGCGGTTGGCACCACGGGATCGACTGGGGCGGACCGGGCATCGTCGCGGTGCGCTCGGGTGGGAAGACCCCACCGCAGATCACGGTGTGGGACCCGGCCGACGGTTCGCGCCGAGTTGTCGCGCGCGGTGCGCCCGCCGGCATCGAGCACGGCGCGCGCGAGCCCGAGCCGGTGACGTGGAACCGTGACGGGCTCTCGGTGCACGGCCTCCTGTATCGGCCCGACCTCGGCTCGTCGTCGGGGGAGGGCGGCGCACCGCCGATGCTCGTCGACGTGCACGGTGGGCCCACCGGGCAGGCGACGGTGGCGTGGGACGGTTGGCTGCGGTACTTCACCTCCAGGGGTTGGGCAGTGTTGCGCCCGAACTACCGGGGTTCGACCGGTTACGGCCGGGCCTACGCCCAGGCGCTGGCCGGGACCTGGGGGGACGACGACGTCGAGGACGTGGCCGCCGGGATCCGGGCCGCCGCGGCCGGTGGGTGGTGCGATCCGACCCGGGTCGCGATCGCGGGTGGCAGCGCCGGCGGCCTGACCGCGTTGCTCGTCGGGGCGAAGCATCCCGACCTGGTGCGCGCCGTCGTCTCGGCCTACGGCGTGACCGATCTGTTCGACCTCGCGGCCACGACCCACCGCTTCGAGGCCCACTACCTCGACGAACTCGTCGGCGTTCTGCCGCGCGACGAAGCGCGGTTCCGTGCGCAGTCGCCGGTCACCTACGCCGCGCAGATCCGGGTGCCGTTGCTCGTCCTGCAGGGCGACGAGGACAAGGTGGTCCCGCCCCAGCAGGCCCAACTCGTCGTCGACGCGGTGCGGGCGGCCGGGGGGACCGTCGATCATCACGTGTACGAGGGTGAGGGCCACGGTTGGTCCAAGATCGAGACCGTGCAGGACGAGTTGGAGCGCATCGAGGCGTTCCTCGAACAGTGGGTGACGACGCCATGACGAAACTCGAATACGCGTACCAAGGCCCGAAGCGCGGGCGGGCGCGCGTCACGGACCGGGCCGTCCTGCTCGCGCACGGTGCCGGGGCCGACATGCACGCCAAGACGCTCACCAGCGTGACCGACGCGTTGAGCGACGCTGGTATCGCGAGCCTGCGGTTCCAGTACCCGTACCGCAGTGCCGGGAAGAAGGCGCCGGACCGGCCGGCGGTGTTGTTCGAGGCGACGCGCACGGCGGCCAGCGAACTCGCGCGGCGAACCAAGCTCGCACCCGAACGGATCGTCCTCGGTGGTCGCTCGATGGGAGGGCGCTACTGCTCGATGGTCGCGGCGGGCGGGATGCCCAAGGACGAGGGGGCTGCGGTGCCGTGTCTCGGACTGTTGCTCCTCGGATACCCGTTGCACGCGGCGGGCAAGCCCGAGAGGGAGCGCAGCGACCACTTCCCGCGGCTCACGGTGCCGGTGCTGTTCGTGAGCGGAACCCGGGACGCGCTCGCGTCGCAACCGGCGCTCGAGATCGCGGCTCGGACGGTGAAGGGTCCGCGCTCGTTCCACTGGATCGAGACCGGTGACCACGGGTTCAAACCGTTGAAGTCGAGTGGCCTGACGGTCGACGGTGTGCTGGCCGACGTTGCTCGTGCAGCCACCGATTGGGTGGTCGCACTCCCGGGTTAGCCTGACGCCGTGTCCGAGACCACCACTGCGCCCACGTTCGCGCCGACCATCGCACCCACGATCGCACCCGCCGAAACGCCCGTCGAGGCCCCGTCGCGACCGGTCACCGACGACGGCGACCACGACCGCTTCTCGCACTACGCCCGCAAGGAGGACGTGACCCGCGCGTACGTGACCGGGGAGGCGATCGTCGCGCTGTGCGGGAAGAAGTGGGTCCCGTCGCGTGACCCCAAGGGGTATCCGATCTGTCCCACCTGCAAGGAACGCAAAGAAGCCGGCTGGAAGATCTGACGTGCGCGTCGCCCGGACGTTTGCGTTCGTGGATCTCTCGGGGTTCACGCAGTTCACCGACCTTCACGGTGACGACGAGGCGGTAGCGGTCCTCACCCAGTTCCGGTACGCGCTGCGCGCCACTGCCTCCGACATCGGGGTGCGGGTCGCGAAGTGGCTCGGCGACGGTGCGATGCTCGTCTCGGTCGACACCGTCTCCCTGGTGGAGGCCACCGTGTCCCTGGCCGACCGGTTCGCGGACGAGGGTCTCCTCCCGCTGCGCGCCGGGGTCGCAGCAGGCGACGTCATCCTGTTCGAAGGCGACGACTACACCGGCGGCGCCATCAATCTCGCGTCCCGGCTCTGCGATCTTGCGCAGCCACTCGAAGTGCTCGCGACCGTCGACGTCGGTGAGCAAGTGCCCGAAGGCATCGCAGCAGTGCCGGCCGGCACCCACCTGATCCCCGGGCTCGCGATGCCCGTGGAAGTGGTCCGGCTCGTCCACGCGTCACGCTTCGAGGTCACCGGTGAGGTGCCGCTGCCGCGGGGCTGACCCAACCCGACGCGCCACCCGCGTCACTACGCTCTGGCGCCATGACGACCGCCCATGCGAACGAGATGAACACGCTCGAGCTGACCGTCGACGACCACGTCGGCCGCCTCACGCTCAACCGGCCGGACAAGCTCAACAGCTTCACCATCGAGATGTGGCGGGAGCTGCGCGAGCTGGGTCAGCGGCTCGTCGCCGAACCGGGTGACCTCCGAGCCTTGATCGTCACCGGCGCCGGCCGCGCGTTCTCGAGCGGTATCGACACTTCGGCCTTCTCGGGGAGTGGCGGCGACGGCATCGCCGGTGGCCCGGACGCGGGCTCCCGCCACCCGGACCCCCTCGTCGACGGCATCATGCGGACCCAGGAGTCGTTCTCGTGGCTCGAGGACGCGCCTTTCGCCACTATTGCCGCCGCCCGCGGGTTCGCACTCGGTGCGGGACTCCAGATCGCGCTGGCGTGCGACATCCGCGTCTTCGCCCACGGGATCAGCGTCGGGTTGTTGGAGCACAAGTACGGGATCATCCCCGACCTCGGCGGGACACAGCGACTTCCACGCATCGTCGGCGCGGGGAAGGCGAAGGAGATGATCTTCACCGCGGCCCGGATCGACGGTGAAGAGGCACATCGCATCGGACTCTGCGAGCAACTCGTCCCTGACGAGGAGTTGGAGGCCACCGCGCAGAAGCTGGCGGTCCGCATCGCGGCGCAGCCGCCGCTCGCCGTGCGCGAGGCGAAGCGCGCGGTCAACGCCGGATTCGACCTTCCCATCGCGGAGGGACTCCGGGTGGAAGCCGAGGCCCAGGCCGTGTGCCTGCCGTCCCAGGACATGCGCGAGGCGATCAGCGCGTTCGTCGAGGGGCGCGCGGCGGTCTACACAGGGGAGTGACGACTACCTGAGGACATTCACGGCCCGCGCGATCACCAGCGCGACGGTCACCAACGAGATGGCCGACTGCGCCAACATCGTGAGCTTGGTCCAGTGGGTGAGTGGCATCACGTCGGTCGGGCTGAACGCGGTCGCGTTGGTGAACGACAGGTAGAGGTAGTCGACGAAATGCGGCTCCCAGTCGGGCGGCGCGAACTCGAGGCTCGTCATCTGCGGGAACAGGAAGTCGGGGAGAGGCTTGGTGTTCATCGCTCGTTCGGCCGGACCGCCGCGGTCGAACTCCCAGTAGACGATCGCGAACACGATCATGTTGGTGGTCCAGATCGCAGCACCGGTGAGGAGCAGGGTTTCGGGAGTGCGGATGCCCGTCGCGTTGACGAGATCGACGATGAGTCGGCCCGCCGAGATCGCGTTCCCGATGGCGATGACCGCGAGCAGTGTGAACGCGATCGGGCGGAGCCGCCGCGACTTCGCATCGACCTTCATCGGGTTGACGACGACCACCACGAGCAGCAGGAGTGACGCCAGGCCCGGAACGAGCCAGCGGGGCTGGTTGGCGACCCGATCCGGGAGGAGGGCCATGAGCACGATCGCCACCGCGATGGCCGCGGTCACCGCGATGCGCGATTCGACGCTCGTGACCTGTTGCCACGCGGGTCGGGCGGCGTCGCCGACGGCGTGCAGGGCGGCGTTGCCCGGGCGGAGGACCGGTTTCAGGAGCCGCTCGATCTGCTCGAGGCGGCGCTCCATCTGTTCGGGGGACTCGGGGCCGTCGCTCGACGCAGACGGATCGGTGGGCTCCATGGACTCTCGCCTGCTCGGAAGGGACGTCGGCCGAGGCTACCGATGCCGCCCCGGGCAGGTGACGGACCGGGTTCGGGAGGGGAGCGGCCGGTACCCTGCTCGTATGAGTGCGGTGAGAGTGCGTCCCGCCGGACCGCTGGCGGGCACGGTCAAGGTGTCCGGTGCCACCAAGAACTCCGGGCTCAAGCAGCTCGCGGCGGCCCTGCTCGCGTCGGGCGTGACCCACGTGCGGAACCTGCCCCGCGTCCGCGACCTCGACGTGATGCTCGACGTCCTGCGCGCCGTCGGAGCCACGGTCGAGTGGACCGGGGTCGACGAGTTGACCCTCGACACGAGCGGCCCGCTCCAGCCGGAGGCGCCCTACGAGTTGGTGCGCCTGATGCGGGCATCGATCAACGTGCTCGGGCCGCTCGTCGCACGATGCGGCGAGGCACGGGTGGCGTTGCCCGGTGGCGACAACATCGGCAACCGCCGGCTCGACATGCACATCCGCGGGCTCGAGGCGATGGGCGCCGAGGTCGTGGTCGAGCACGGGTTCATCCACGCCCGCTGCAACGCGTTGTGCGGCGCGCGCATCGTCCTCGACTTCCCGAGTGTCGGGGCCACCGAGAACCTGCTCACCGCGGCGGTGCTCGCCAAGGGTGAGACTGTCATCGAGAACGCGGCTCGCGAGCCCGAGATCACCGACCTCACCGCGTTCCTCAACCGCATGGGCGCGCACGTGATCGGCGCGGGCACGAGCACCATCACCGTCGAGGGCGTCGACGAACTCGTTTCGGCCAACACCGAGATCATGGGTGACCGCATCGAAGCCGGAACGTTCCTCATGGCCTGTGGCATCGCGGGGGGAGAGGTGGAACTGGTCGGCGTGCGTCTCGAACACCTCGAGATGGTGGCGATGAAGCTCGGCGACATGGGCATGCGCGTTTCCTCGACCACCGACGGCATCTGGGTCCAGGCCAACGAACCGCTGCGCGCGATCGACATCCAGACCCTTCCGTACCCGGGGTTCGCCACCGACTTCATGCCAATGGCGGTGGCGCTGCTCGCAGTCAGCGAGGGCACCGGCATCGTCACCGAGAACGTCTTCGACAACCGGCTCTCCTTCGTGGGGGAGCTTGCCCGCATGGGGGCCGACATCCGTCACGAAGGGCGCCACGCAGTGGTGCGAGGCCGGGCGCGGCTCTCGGGCGCGCCGGTGCGGGCCTTCGACGTACGTGCGGGGGCGGCCCTCGCGCTCGCGGGGATGCGGGCCGACGGCGAGACCGTGATCGACGACTGGGACCACGTGGATCGCGGGTACCCGGACCTGCCGGTCGCGTTGGCCGGCCTGGGCGCCGACATCGAGCGGGTGTGAGCAGCCGGGAACAAGTCCGGTAACGTCGGCGTTCCTACTCGTTCGGAGGTGCCAGATGAGCACGGACACGCCAGTGGCAGACCATAGGGAAGCCGGAGTCTTGGAAGCGATCGACGCGATTCGTCCTGCCCTGCAGGCGGACGGTGGCGACATCGTGTTCAAGAACATCGACGACGCCGGTGTGGTCCACGTGGAACTCGTCGGCGCCTGCGGTACCTGTCCCGTGTCGACCATGACGCTCAAGGCGGGCGTCGAGCGCATCATCATGGACCGGGTCCCGGGTATCACCGAAGTCGTCAACGACTAGTCCCCGCAATGTCTCGTGATCCGGTCGCCCTGGCCGCGCGCGCCACGTCGGGCGAGCGCGGTGCGATCGCCAAACTGATCACCATGGTCGAGACCGGCGGCGCGGATGCTGCCGCCGCGGGTGCGGCGCTCTATCCCCACACCGGCCACGCGTACACGGTCGGGCTCACCGGTGCGCCGGGCGCGGGCAAGTCCAGCCTCACCGATGCCCTCATCGGTCGGATCCGCAAGGACGACCTCGAGGTGGGTGTGCTGGCGATCGATCCCACGAGCCCGTTCAGCGGTGGTGCGATCCTCGGTGACCGGGTGCGGATGCAGGACCACGCCACCGACCCGGGCGTCTACATCCGCTCGATGGCGACGCGCGGCCACCTCGGCGGGCTCGCCATCGCCACCCCACGCGCGGCCCGTGTGCTCGACGCGGCCGGCAAGCCGTGGATCATCGTGGAGACCGTCGGGGTCGGCCAGGTCGAGGTCGCGGGCAGGGCCGATACGACCGTGGTCGTGGTCAATCCCGGATGGGGCGACAGCGTGCAGGCGAACAAGGCGGGGTTGATGGAGATCGCCGACGTGTTCGTGATCAACAAGGCCGACCGCAAGGGCGT
>JBBQXR010000058.1:0-12379 GCA_038209455.1 Acidimicrobiia bacterium | reverse complement strand
GACCCTACCGGCCCGGTCCTGGGCATCGACCCCGGATTGTCGCGTTGCGGGTACGGCGCCATCGTCCGAGAGGGTGCGCAGATCCGCGCCGTGAGCTACGGCGTCCTCACGACCTCACCGGCCGAACCCATCCCGCAGCGGTTGGCGCAGCTCGCCGACGATCTCGACGCGCTGGTGGCCGAACTCGCGCCGCGCTCGATGGCCGTGGAGCGCGTGCTGTTCCAGAACAACGCGCGTACTGCGATCTCGGTCGGACAGGCGAGCGGGTTGGCGCTCGTGGCGGCGGCCCGGGCGGGAATCCCGGTGGAGCAGTACAGCCCCAACGAAGTGAAGTTGGCGGTCGCCGGCCACGGTGGCGCAGACAAGGAACAGGTGCAACTCATGGTGACCCGACTGTTGTGCCTCACTGCGGTGCCCCGGCCGCCGGATGCCGCCGATGCCCTGGCGCTCGCGTTGTGTCACGAGTACTCGGGTCCGTTGCGGGCGCGTGCGGCGGCGGCGGCTCCCACGACCGATGGTGGGCCAGCGGCATCCGCGAACGGGTTCGAACGGGCCGTGGCCGCGGCCATCGCGAGGGACGCCCGATGATCGGTTCGGTGCGCGGTTCGGTGTTGGAGCGGACACCGACCGGCGAGGTGTTGGTGGAGGTCGGGGGAGTGGGGTACCGCTGCCTGGTCCCGCTGAGTGCGCTGCCGCAACTCACGCCGGGTACGAACGCGTTTCTCATGACCCATCTCCACGTCCGGGAGGACGCGATGACGCTGTACGGGTTCCCGACGCGCGACGAGCGGGACACCTTCGAGATCCTCATCGCCGCCAATGGTGTGGGGCCGAAACTCGCCCTCGCGATCCTCACCGTCCACCCGCCGACGGCGCTCCGCCGGGTCGTGGCCGAAGACGATGTCGACGCGTTGTGTCTGGTGTCGGGCGTGGGCAAGCGCACCGCCCAGAAGCTGATGATCGAGCTGAAGGCCCGGTTGGACCTGCCGGACGTGGACCTGCGGGAGTCCGACGGCGGCCCCGCCCCCGCGCGAGCCGAGGTGCGGGCGGCCCTCGCCGAACTGGGTTACGGGCCGGACGAGGTGCGTGCAGTGGTCGCCGAACTCCCTGCGGACGGAGCGGTCGAGGACCTGTTGCGTGCGGCCCTCAAGCAACTGGCGGTCAAGGCATGAGCGCGGTGGGTGAGCGATGAGTAGAGAAGAACTCCTGCACCCGAGCGCCGATCCGGTGGAGGCGGCCGAGGAGACGACGCTGCGGCCGCGCCGGCTCGAAGAGTTCGTCGGTCAGCCCCGCCTCACCGAGCACCTCGAGATCGTCCTCCTCGCGGCGCGCCAACGCGGGCAGGCCGTGGACCACCTCCTGTTCGCCGGACCGCCGGGGACGGGCAAGACCTCGCTCGCCGCGATCGTGGCCGCGGAGATGGGCGCGCACCTGCGGGTCACGAGCGGTCCCGCGCTCGAGCGGGCCGGGGACCTCGCCGCGATCCTGACCAACCTCGACGACGGCGACGTGCTTTTCGTCGACGAGATCCACCGGCTGCCACGTGCAGTCGAAGAAGTCCTCTATCCCGCGATGGAGGACTTCCAACTCGACATCGTGATCGGGCGCGGACCGTCCGCCCGGTCGATCCGTCTGGACCTGCCGCGGTTCACGCTGGTCGGTGCCACCACGCGCGCCGGCCTCATCACCGGACCGCTGCGCGATCGCTTCGGGTTCGTCGCCCGGCTGGAGTACTACGAACCCGACGACCTGCAAAAAATCGTCGTGCGGGCGGCGCGCATCCTCGGGGTGGTCATCGACGAGGCGGGTGCGGGGGAGTTGGCTCGACGGGCGCGCGGGACGCCGCGGATCGCGAACCGGCTCCTGAAGCGGGTTCGTGACTACGCCGAGGTGCGGGGGGATGGCACGGTCACCGGTACGACCGCCCGGGCGGCCCTCGATGTCTTCGAGGTGGACGAACGAGGCCTCGACCGGACCGACCGAGCGGTACTGCACGCGCTGTGCGTGACCTTCGCCGGACAACCGGTCGGATTGAGCACCCTTGCCATTGCGGTCAACGAGGAACCGGACACCGTGGAGGACGTCTACGAGCCGTTCCTGCTCAAACAGGGCATGTTGCAACGCACGCCACGCGGCCGGGTGGCGACCGCCGCCGCGTTCGAACATCTGGGCCTGAGCACCCCGCCGGGGGACCCGAAATTGTTCGGGAACCAGCCTTGATGACCCGGTAACACGAGGGTTGCGCGCTAGTTTCCCCTCCCGGCATGCCCGTCCTACTTGTTTACCTCGCGCTGCTCGCGGTCGTCTTCTTCTTTCTGATCGTGCGCCCTCAACGTCGCCAGATGGCGGCGCGACGCGCGCTGATCGCAGCCGTCGACGTGGGCGACGACATCATCACCGCGGGTGGCATCTACGGAACCGTGCGCGCGATCGAGGGTGACGTCCTCAGCATCGAGGTCGCCGACGGAGTAATCCTCACTCTGGCGCGTGAGGCGATCGCCCGCCGGCGCGACGACGCAGGCACTCCGGCCGAAGAGCACGATCACGATCACGACGGCGCTGACCCGGACGGTCACGACCACGACGACGCTGCGGCGACGGAGGAATAAGTGCGCCGCAACTTCTGGTATCTGATCGCCACCGTCGTCCTGATCGTCGGCACCTTCCTCGCCACGGTCATCGGCGGCAACACGCCCGTGCTCGGCCTCGACCTCCAGGGCGGCATCGAAGTCCGACTCCAACCGGTCGGCAAGGCCCGCCCGACCGCCGTGATCGACAAGGCCGTCGACATCATTCGCAACCGCGTCAACGGCCTCGGCGTCGCGGAGACCGAGGTCAAGCGCGACGGCCAGCAGATCGTGGTCGACCTCCCCGGCGTGAAGGACCGCGACAAGGCCCGCCGGCTCGTCGGCAAGACCGCCGAACTGCGCTTCCGCCCGGTGCTCACCCAGATCGGGGTCCCGTGCAAGGCGACGGCCGCCAAGAAGTCCAAGACCACCACGAGTTCGACCACTGCGAGTTCGAGCACGACGTCGTCGAGTTCGACCACCACCCCGGCCCCGGCGCCGGGCAAGTCCATCGGAGCCCCCCGGGCCGCCGCATCGACCACCACCTCGACGACTGCGCCGACGACGACGACGACCGTCGCCACCACGACTCCGACCAGCGCTCCGGCGACCCAACAGCTTCCCCCGCTGACCACTGCGGCGGAGGACAAGCGCAACGCCACCGTCTGGTTGTGCAGCCGCGACGGGAAGAGCCGCCTCCAGCTCGCGCCGACGGTGCTCACCGGCAAGCTCGTCACCTCGGCGAACGCGCAGTACCAGAGCGGGTCCGGGTGGGAGGTGCTGGTCAACTTCAACGGCGAAGGCCACACGAAGTTCGACGCGCTCGCGGCAGCGTCGATCAGCAAGACGCCGCCGCAGAACGAAGTGGCGATCGTGCTCGACGGCGTCGTGCAGTCGAACCCGCAGTTCAACGCCGCGTCGTTCCCGAGCGGAGTGTCGATCTCGGGGAACTTCAGCCAGACCGAGGCCGAGGACCTGGCGACGGTATTGAAGTTCGGGTCGCTGCCGGTGCAGTTGAAGCCACTCACCACCACGAGCGTCTCCCCGACGCTCGGCCGTGACCAGCTCGACGCCGGGATCCTCGCCGGCATCATCGGTCTCTCGCTCGTCGCGCTCTACATGATCGTCTTCTATCGAATCCTCGGACTCGTCGTCGTGGCCGGAGTGATGCTCTCGGGCATGGCGGTGTACACGATCATCACGTACCTCGGTGACTCCATCGGACTGACGCTGACGCTCGCCGGTGTGGTCGGTCTGATCGTCTCGGTCGGTATCACCGTCGACTCCTACATCGTCTACTTCGAGCGATTGAAGGACGAGGTGCGGACCGGGCGCACGGTGCGCAGCTCGGTGGACCGTGGGTTCACCAAGTCGTTCCGCACCATCCTCGCGGCCGACCTCGTGTCGCTCATCGCGGCGGCCATCCTCTACTGGTACGCCATCGGATCGGTGCAGCAGTTCGCGTTCCTTCTCGGTCTCTCCACCATCCTCGACCTGTTGATCTCCTACTTCTTCATGCATCCCATGGTGCAGTTGCTCGCCCAGCGCCCCGGACTCGTGCGGGCCAAGAAGGTCGGTATCGCTGCCGGTCTCGACACGCCGGAGGTCGCAGTATGAGGTCCGACGGCCGCCGCCACACGTCTCGCATTGGTGCGTCGCTCGGCCTGTCCGAGGGAGTTGCGCAATGAGGTCCGACGGCCGCCGCCACACGCTCAAGGACCTCTACCACGAGGACACCGAGTTCGACTTCCTGCACCGACGCTGGCGCTGGGTGTTGATCTCGAGCATCCTCATCGCGATCTCGGTCGTCGGGTTCGTCGCCCGGGACGGTCTGAACCTCGGACTCGACTTCACCGGCGGAACCTCGTGGCAGTTCACGACGGTCTCGACCAAGAGTCCGTCGACCTCGGCGCTGCGGAGCCTGCTCGACGCGGAGAAGATCAAGGATCCGAAGATCGTGATCCTCGGCTCCAACGGCGTCCGGATCGAAGCCACCACCGTCGACCAGGCCCTCGAGAACCGGATCACCGCGTCGCTGGCGAAGTACAGCGGGATCACCACCCGATCGGTGAGCGTGTCGGAGGTCGGCCCGAGTTGGGGCGACAAGGTGAGTCACCAGGCGCTGCTCGCCCTCGGCCTCTTCTTCGTCGCGATCGCGCTCTATCTCTCGTTGCGGTTCGAGATGAAGATGGCCGCGGCCGCGATCGCGGCCGTGGTCCACGACATCATCATCACCGTCGGGATCTACGCCGTCACCGGCATCGAGGTGACGCCGGCAACGGTGATCGCCTTCCTCACGATTCTCGGGTTCTCGCTCTACGACACCGTGGTCGTGTTCGACAAGATCAAGGAGAACACGCCCCAACTCTCCACGGTCAAGGGCCTCACGTACACCGCGATGGCCAACCGGTCGCTCAACGAAGTGCTCATGCGTTCGTTGAACACGTCGTTCGTAGCGCTGTTGCCGGTCGCCTCGCTCCTCGTCGTGGGCGTGTGGCTCGAAGGTGCCCTCGCCCTGCGCGAGTTCGGCCTCGCACTCTTCATCGGGCTGCTCATCGGTGCGTACTCGTCGATCTTCGTGGCGACCCCGATCCTGGCCTGGTGGAAGGAGCGGGAGCCTCGCTACCGCGCCCTCGCCGACCGCAGCATGTCGCGATCGGCACGCGAGTTGGCGACCGTCGGCGCGGGGGCATCCGGGCGCTCGTCGGCGCCGATGGCAGAATCGATCGACGCGGATCCCGACGAATCGACGCCGTCCACGGCCCCGGTCACGACGACCTCGGGCAAGGACGCCCCGGCGATCGCGCCTCGGCCCCGCCAACAGAAGTCCCGGAAACGCAAGTAGCCCCACGCCGGGAGTGCGACAATGGCGGGTGAGATGAGCCTCGCCGAACCGACTCGCACCGAACTCCGGGTGGAGCGCCGTTCGGTGCTGCCCTGGCGGCGCCAGCAGGTCGACGTCGCACTGGCCCCGGTGCTCGAATCGTTCCTCGAGAGCCACCGGAAGGCGGACACCGCGCTCATTGAGCGCGCGTACGTGGCGGCTCACCGGGCGCATGCGGAACAGGTGCGCCGCTCGGGCGAGCCCTACATCTCGCACCCCCTCGGCGTCGCGCTGATCCTCGCCGACCTCGGACTCGACGACGTGACGATCGCCGCCGCGCTCCTCCACGACGCGGTCGAGGACACCGAACTCACCAAGGAGGGCGTCGACACCGCGTTCGGTCCCGAGGTCGCGGCGATCGTCGACGGGGTCACCAAGATCGAGCGGCTCCAGTTCGCGTCGAAGGAGGCCCAACAGGCCGCCACGATGCGCAAGATGCTCGTCGCGATGGCCAAGGACATCAGGGTCCTGCTGATCAAGCTGGCCGACCGGCTGCACAACATGCGGACCATCGCCTCGCTGCCCGAAGGCAAACAGCTGCGCATCGCGCGGGAGACCCTCGACATCTACGCGCCGCTGGCGCACCGTCTCGGTATCGCCGATGTGAAGTGGCAGCTCGAAGATCTCTCCTTCGCGGTGCTCTATCCGAAGCGGTACGCCGAGATCGAACAGCTCGTGTACACGCAGGCGCCGGCCCGCGAGGACCACCTCCAACAGGTGCTGACCGAACTCCGGGAACGGCTCGCGGAGTTGCACATCGACGCCGAGGTGAGCGGTCGACCGAAGCACTTCTGGTCGATCTACGAGAAGATGGTCGTGCGCGAGAAAGAGTTCGACGAGGTGCAGGACCTCCTCGGCGTCCGCGTGATCGTCGACACCGTGAAGGACTGTTACGGCGCGTTGGGATCGATCCACGCATGGTGGCGGCCGGTGCAGGGCCGGTTCAAGGACTACATCGCGATGCCCAAGTTCAACCTCTACCAGTCGCTGCACACCACGGTGATCGCGCCGGGCGGCCGGCCGGTCGAGGTACAGATCCGCACCCGCGACATGCACCGACGCGCCGAGTTCGGCGTCGCCGCCCACTGGGGTTACAAGCAGAGCGCGGTGCCTACCAACACCGACGACCTGGTCTGGCTCCAGCGCCTGGTGGAGTGGCAGCACGAAACCGACGACCCTGCGCAGTTCATGCAGACGCTCAAGGGCGATCTGGAACAAGGCGAGGTGTTCGTGTTCACCCCGAAGGGTCACGTCATCACGCTGCCGACGGGCGCCACGCCGGTCGACCTCGCCTACGCGATCCACACCGAGGTCGGACACCGCTGCATCGGTGCCCGCTCGAACGGGCGATTGATCCCACTCGACGCGTTGCTCACATCTGGCGACACCGTCGAGATCGTCACCAGCAAGGTCGACGGCGCCGGCCCCACCCAGGACTGGCTCGAGTTCGCGACGACCCCACGAGCGCGGGAGAAGATCCGCCAGCGGTTCTCGCGCGAACGACGCAACGACGCGATCGACGGTGGGCGTGACGATCTCGTCGTGGAACTCCGCCGCGAGGGCCTTCCGGTCCAGAAGATCATGGGGTCGCAACTCCTGGCCGAGATTGCGGCGGAGATGCATTACTCGGATCTCGACGCGTTCTACGCCGCGATCGGTGAGCAGCACGTGACCGGTCGCCACGTTGCCCAGAAGTTGCGGCAGCGGCTCTCGGGCGGAACCGAGCAACTCCCGGCCACCGCCCGCCGCCCGTCCCGCAGTAGCGCCCGCCGCCGGTCGTCCGGGGTCCACGTCGAGGGCCTCGACGACATGCTCGTGCGACTCTCGCGGTGCTGCACGCCGGTGCCAGGTGACGAGATCATCGGATTCCTCACCCGTGGTCGAGGAGTGTCGGTGCACCGGGCCGACTGCGCGAACGCGAGTGGGCTCGCGAGTCAGACCGAACGGTTGGTGGAGGTGGAGTGGGAGCACGAGGCATCCGGGGCATACGTCGTCTCGGTCGACGTCGAAGCGCTCGATCGCTCGCGACTCCTCCGCGATGTGGCGAACACGTTGGCCGAGCACCACGTGAACATCCTCTCGTGCCAGAGCCAGACCACTGCCGATCGGGTGGCGCGGTTCCGATTCGAGTTCGAGTTGGCCGATCCCGGTCATCTCGATTCGCTGCTCGCCGCGCTCAAGCGCGTGGACTCCGTCTACGACGCCACGAGAGTCCTCCCGGGCACGAAAGCGACGACGGACTAACAACTCCAGGCCCGTGAGACTCCGCCGATAGCATCCGAACGCAGTGCCTCGCGACGATCTTTTCCGCGCCCCCAAAGGGGTCCACGACGTGCTGCCGCCCGAATCCGGGCGTTGGGTCGAGATCGTGGCGCGCTTCGCCGAGCGGGCCCGACGCTACGGCTACGGACTGGCGATCACGCCGATGTTCGAGCACGTCGAGGTGTTCCAGCGGGTCGGCGAGCACACCGACGTCGTCGCCAAGGAAATGTACGAACTCACCGACAAGGGTGGTCGGCGGCTGGCGCTGCGACCCGAAGGCACCGCGTCGGTCGTGCGCGCGTTCGTGCAGCACCGGCCCACGCCGCCGTGGAAGGTCTGGTACGTCGCCCCCAACTTCCGCTACGAGCGGGCTCAGAAGGGCCGGTACCGCCAGCACTGGCAACTCGGCGTGGAAGCGCTCGGCGTGAGCGACCCCGACATCGACGTCGAGGTCATCGCACTGCTCGCCGGCTTCTACGCCGACCTCGGGCTCACCGACGTGCGGCTGTTGCTCAACTCGATGGGTGATCGGGAATCGCGTCCGGCGTTCGTGGTTGCGTTGCGCAAGCACTTCACGACCCATGGGGCGGAGCTTGGTGAGGAGTTCCTCGGCCGCGTCGAGGCGAACCCGCTCCGCGTCCTCGACGCCAAGGTGGAGGAGTGGCAGGACGTCATCCTCAGTGCGCCGCAACTCACCGACCACCTGTCCGACGCAGCGGCCGCGCACTTCGCCCGGGTGCAGGACGGATTGCGCGCGCTCGAGATCGACGTGGAACTCGCACCTCGGTTGGTGCGCGGCTTCGACTACTACACGAGCACCACGTTCGAGTTCCAGAGTGCGGCGCTGGACGCGGCCCAGAGTGCAGTTGGTGGCGGTGGCCGTTACGACGGTCTGGCCGAGGAGTTCGGAGGACCACCCACTCCCGGCATCGGATTCGGGACCGGACTCGAGCGCATCGTGCTCGCCCTCGAAGCGCTCGGCGCGCCAGATCCGCAGCCGGGAATCGAGGTGTTCGTCGTGGACGGACTCGACGATCAGGCAGCCACCACGATGGTGATGCTCGTCGAAGCCCTGCGTGAGGCCGGGTTCGCCGTCGATCGTGCCTACGGCGGGCGCTCGGTGAAGGCGCAATGGAAGGCGGCGGACCGCTCCGGTGCCGCGGTGACCGTGATGGTCGGACGCGAAGAACTCGCGCGCGACGCCGTCGCGGTGAAGGACCTGGCGACCGGGGAGCAGGTCGAGGTTTCACGTGAAGGGCTGGTGGCGTGGCTGGTCGCCCGCCGCGAAGGGCAGCCGGCACCACGACAGGCAAGGGGATAGTTCGATGATGCGCACGCACGAGGTTGCGATGCTGCGGGCCACCGACGCGGGGTCCGCGGTGACCGTCGCGGGGTGGGTCGCGGCTCGGCGCGACCACGGTGGGGTGATCTTCTTCGACCTGCGTGACGCGTCCGGGATCCTCCAGGTGGTCGTCGACCCCGAACACCTGAGCGACGACGATGTCCACCACATCGGACGCGAATGGGTGCTCCAGATCGAGGGTGAGGTCCGGATGCGTCCGGCCGGGACCGTGAACCCCGATCTGCCGACCGGTGAGGTCGAGGTCGCGGCGGCTGCCCTCACGGTGCTGAACCGGGCCGAACCGCCGCCGTTCCCGCTGTCCGATCGCGGTGACGACGTCGACGAGGTCCTCCGCCTCAAGCACCGATACCTCGACCTGCGCCGACCGTCGATGCAGCGCAACCTGCGCGCCCGGGCGGTCCTCAACACTGCGCTCCGGCTCTCCATGGCCGGACAGGGATTCGTCGAGGTCGAGACGCCGATGCTCATCGCGTCGACCCCGGAAGGCGCGCGCGATTTCGTCGTCCCGTCGCGTCTGAGCCCGGGTGCGTTCTACGCGTTGCCGCAGAGCCCGCAGCTGTTCAAGCAGCTGCTGATGGTGGGTGGGCTCGACCGGTATTTCCAGATCGCACGGTGTCTCCGCGACGAGGACCTGCGGGCCGACCGCCAGTTCGAGTTCATGCAGTACGACATGGAGATGAGCTTCGCGGGCCAGGACGACGTGATCGACGTCGTCACCACGGCCGTGAGCGACGGAGTCGAGGCGGTCACCGGCAGCCGGTTGCCCGAGGTGCCCCGCATGACGTGGGCGGACGCGATGAACCGGTTCGGTTCGGACAAGCCCGACCTGCGGTTCGGCATGGAGTTGGTCGACCTCGCGGCTGCCGTCGCCGGTACCGAGTTCAAGGCGTTCCACGCAGGCGCGGTCAAGGGCATCTGCGTGCCCGGCGCCGGCGACTCGAGCCGTTCCACGCTCGATGGTCTCGTCGACCGCGCCAAGAAGCTGGGCGCGGCGGGACTCGTGTGGATGCGCGTGCGTGACGGCAACGAGTTGGAGTCGCCGGTCGCCAAGTTCCTCTCGGCCGCCGAGCAGAGCGCGATCGTCACCGCGCTCGATGCCGCGGCCGGTGACCTGGTCCTGATCGTGGCGGGGGAGCTGCGCCGGACGAACATCGTGCTCGGCGCACTCCGCCTCGACCTCGGCCGACTTCCGGTGGGTGAGGGCGGGATGAAGCCGGTGTGGATCGTCGACTTCCCGCTGTTCGAACTCATCGGCAGCGATGGCAGCCCGGTCCCGGCCCACCACCCGTTCACCCAGCCGCACCCCGACGACGTGGAGCTGTTGCGCACGGGGACGGGCGACGAGCTGCTGGCGATCCGGTCGCAGGCGTACGACCTCGTGCTCAACGGGTGGGAACTCGGATCGGGCAGCGTGCGGATCCACCAGCCGGAGTTGCAGGCGCAGATCTTCTCGATGCTCGGCATCGACGACGAGACGGCGCAGGAGCGGTTCGGGTTCCTGCTCGACGCGTTCCGCTACGGCGCACCACCGCACGCCGGCTTCGCGTTCGGGACCGACCGGCTCACCGCACTCCTCGTCGGCGAGGAGAACATCCGTGAGGTCATCGCGTTCCCGAAGACGCAGTCGGGGGCCGACCCGCTCACCGGAGCACCCAGCGAGATCGACGCGACCCAGCTCCGCGAACTCGGCCTGACGGTCACCCCACCCAAGCCGTAGGTTCCCCGGCGTGGACGGACTGGTCGGGCCTGCGCTCGATCTCACGGATCTCGATCGGTTCGCCGACGGGTTCCCGCACCCGATCTTCGACGAGCTGCGCCGGGTCGCGCCGGTGTGGTGGCAGGCACCCACGGAACACACCCCCGGTGGCGAGGGCTTCTGGGTGATCACCCGGTACGTGGAGGTCGAACGGGTGGCGCGGGACCACGTGCACTTCTCGTCGGAGACGGGCCCCGGTCGTGATGGCGCCGGTGGCACGATCCTGGAAGACCTGCCGGCCGGCGTCGGTCCCGGTGTGATGCTCAACATGTGCGATCCGCCCACCCATACGCGGATCCGCGGGCTCGTGAGTCGGGGCTTCACACCGAAGGGGTTGGCGCCGTTGCGGCCCGTGCTCGACGCGCGGGCGGCCCGGATCGTGCAGGCGGCCCTCGACCGGGGCGGCGACTGCGACTTCCTCACCGAGGTGGCCGCCGAACTCCCGCTCCAGACCATCGCGGATCTCATGGGCGTGCCGCAGTCGGATCGCCATCAACTCTTCGCCTGGACGTCGGCGATCCTCGACTTCCGGGGCCGCGATCTCGCCGACACCACCCCCGAGGTGGCCGAGGCCGGCATCGGCATGCGCGCCTACGGCGAAGATCTCGTGAGGGAGCGACGCCTCGGCCCGGGCGACGACCTCCTCTCGACGGTGATTGCAGGCGGACTCACCGACGCCGAGTTGGGCGCGTTCTTCAGCCTGCTCTTCACGGCCGGCAGCGAGACGACCCGGAACTCGATCGCCGGGGGAGTGCTCGCGTTCATCGAACGCCCGTCGGAGTGGGCGCGACTCCGCAGCGACCGGGGTCTCGTGCCGACCGCGGTCGAGGAGATCCTGCGGTGGACCAGTGCCACGGCCTACAACCGCCGTACCGCGCTCGTCGACGTCGAGATCGGCGGCGTCACGATCCGCGCCGGTGACAAGACGACCCACTGGTACCCGTCGGCCAACCGTGATGACGCGGTATTCGCCGCGCCGCACACCTTCGACGTGGGTCGCGCCCCGAACCCCCACCTCGCGTTCGGACAGGGGCTCCACCACTGCCTCGGCGCCGCGCTCGCCCGCCTCGAGATCACCACAATGCTCGACGCCCTCCTCGACCGCTGTACCGGCTTCGAATCCCGCGGCCCGGTGGAATGGGGCCGCAGCAACAAGCACACGAGCATCCGCCACCTGCCGCTGTTGCTCATGACGTCCTGACCTGCCTTCTCCGCCAACTTGCGTCAGTTCTCCACCGTCACGGTGGATTCTTGACGCAAGTTGTGGCTCGGTCGGTGCCGAGGTGGTGGCGGTAGCGTGCGCGGGTGACCGATCTGTTCAGTGCCGCCGCCGAAGCGCGGCTCACGAGCCGGGCGCCGTTGGCGGCGCGGCTGCGACCGCGGTCGCTCGACGAGGTGGTCGGCCAGTCGGAACTCCTCGGCCCCGGGCGTCCGCTGCGCACCCTCATCGAGTCGGACCGGCTCACCTCGGTGGTGCTCTGGGGCCCGCCCGGGACCGGCAAGACGAGCATCGCCCGACTCATCGCGGGCGCGACCCGCAAGGCGTT
>JBBQXR010000057.1:0-12381 GCA_038209455.1 Acidimicrobiia bacterium | reverse complement strand
GACCGACCGAGCTCGCCTCGACGAGCTCGTCCGGATCTCCGGCGGTCCGTACCGCCACCAGGCACACGCACCAACTGATCGTCCGCGGGTGAGCGGACAAAGGAGCACACGATGACCTACCAGCGCAGGACCGTCGGCATCGTCGCCGCCATCGTTCTCGCCCTGCTCGGCACGCTCGGCCTCGCCGGCTACGTGCAGGGTGCGAAGAACGATGCCGTGGCCGGCGAGAAGCTGGTCCGGGTCTACGTCGCGAGCGACGCGATCCCGGCCGGGACCCCGGCAAACCAGATCGCCAACAAGATCACGACCGAGAAGGTCCCGGCCAAAGTGCGGGCGACCGATGCGGTCACGGACCTCAAGCACATGAAGGGCGAGGTCACCTCGATCGGACTCCTCGCCGGCGAGCAACTCGTCTCGAGCCGCTTCGTTCCCGCCGCGACCTTCGCCGCCGGCACGGCCAAGGGTGTGCCCGCCGGAATGTTCGGCGCCACCGTCTCACTCGACCCCGAGCAGGCGCTCGGCGGCCAGGTGCGGGCCGGTGACCACGTGGCCATCGTCGGGATCATCACCAACAACGGCACCGCGGCCGACACCGCAGCGACGCTGGCGAGCAACATCCTCATCACCAGCGTGCAGATCGACGGCAGCAACGGCGATCACCCGAAGCGCAAGGAGATCACCGCTGCACCGACCGGCAAGTTCTTCGTGACTTTCGCCCTGACCCAGGCCGACCTCGAGAAGGTCGTCGCTTCGGCGAACTCCGGCCGCATCTGGCTGGCGGCCGATCCCACCACGGGCGCTGCACAGTGACCGGCCTGCTCGTTGCGAGCCCGGCGGAGGACTTCGACGCCAAGCTCGCCACCGTGTTCGACGACAGCACCTACGGGTACCGCCGCTACTGGCGGGACGGGCTGCTCGACGGCAACACGGCGTCGCTGGTGTCCGAGCTCACCCGCACGGACCCCTCGGTCGTCGCCATCGGTCCCGGCCTCGCCGACGACCAGGCGCTCGACCTCGTTGCCGCCTTCGACGCCCACCGGCCCGATGTGACGGTGATCATCGTCGCCGAGACGTCGCTCCAGCTCCTCGAGCGGGCCCTGCGTTCCGGTGCACGCGACGTGGTGGCGCCCGACGCGCCGGACTCCGAACTCCAAGAAGCGTTCGAGCAGGCGCTCGAGTCGGCGGACCGCCGGCGCAGTGCGCTCTCGATCAGTGATCTCGACACGCCGAGCCGCCACGTCATCTGTGTGCTCGCCCCGAAGGGCGGGACCGGCAAGACCACGGTCTCGACCAACCTCGCCTCGGGTCTCGCCCTCGAGGCGCCCGGTGAGGTGGTCATCGTCGATCTCGACTTCCAGTTCGGTGACGTCGCCAGCGCCCTGCGCCTGACGCCCGAGCACACGTTCACCGACATCACGAAAGCCGACCACACGGTCGACGTCACGACGATCAAGGTGTTCCTCACGCCGACGGACGACGGACTCTTCGCCTTGTGTGCGCCCGAGACGCCGGTCGACGCCGACCCGATCACCCCGCAACACGTGCAGCACGTGGTGTCGCTCCTCGCGAGCGAGTTCCGGTACGTGGTCATCGACACCGGCTCCGGGCTCGACGAGGGCACGCTCTCGGTGCTCAAGCACTGCACCGATCTCGTGCTCGTCACCTCCACCGACGTCCCGAGCGTGCGGGCCACCCGCAAGGAGATCGAGATGCTCGACCTCCTCGGGCTGAAGGACCAGACCCGCCACGTCGTCGTGAACCGCGCCGACGCCCGGGTCGGGCTCCCGGTCTCCGAGGTCGAGGCGACCATCGGCATGGAGGCCGACGTCACCGTTCCGAGCTCACGCGCCGTACCGGTCTCGGTCAACCAGGGCACCCCGGTGCTCGTGGCCGACCGTCGCTCGAGCGTCGGTGAGGCATTCGCCACGCTGGTCAGCCGATTCGAACCGACCGCCAGTGTGGAGCGGGGCTTCTTCCGCCGCACGCTGACCCGAACCAAGGAGGCCCGATCGTGAGCCTGAGTGACCACCTGCGCGCTGCGGCGACCCAGGACACGACCGACGACGAGCCGACCGAGGCGCACCGCCCGGTCGACCCGATCGCAGCCCTCAAGAGTCGGGCGCGTGACGCGCTCCTCGCTCGCCTCGGCAACCGGCTCTACGACGCGTCGCTGTCGCCGACCCAGCTGAACCAGCAGGTCGTCGACGAACTCGGCCGCGTGCTCGAAGAGGAGCTCGTTCCGCTCACCTCTGCCGAGCGCATGCAGCTCGTCTCCGAGATCAGTGACGACGTGCTCGGCTACGGACCCATCGAGCGCTTCCTCGCCGACCCGACCGTCACCGAGGTCATGGTGAACGGGTGCGACGCGATCTACGTCGAGCGCGCCGGCAAGCTCTACCGCACCGAGGAGCGCTTCGGCTCCGACGCCCGGTTGCGTCAGGTGATCGACAAGATCGTCGCCGCCATCGGACGGCGGATCGACGAGTCGTCGCCCATGGTGGACGCCCGCCTCGCCGACGGTTCCCGGGTGAACGCGATCATCCCGCCGCTCGCCATCGACGGTCCCGCCCTCACCATCCGCAAGTTCTCCAAGCACCGTCTGCAGACCAGCGACCTCATCAACTTCGGGACACTCACGCCCGAGTCGGCGGAGTTCCTCTCGGCCTGCGTCGCCGGTCGCCTCAACATCATGATCAGCGGTGGTACCGGCACCGGCAAGACGACGCTGCTGAACGTGATGTCGTCGATGATCCCGAACGACGACCGGATCGTCACCATCGAAGACGCGTGCGAGCTCCAGCTCGACCAGGAGCACTTCGTGCGGCTCGAGTCGCGACCCGAGAACATCGAAGGTCGGGGTGGCGTGACCATTCGCGACCTCGTGCGCAACGCACTGCGGATGCGGCCCGACCGGATCATCGTCGGTGAGGTCCGCGGTGGCGAGACGCTCGACATGCTCCAGGCCATGAACACCGGCCACGACGGTTCGCTCTCGACCGTGCACGCCAACTCGCCTCGGGACGCGCTGTTCCGCCTCGAGACCATGACCCTCATGGCCGGTATGGACCTGCCGTTGCGGGCGATCCGGGACCAGATCGCTTCGGCGCTCGATCTCGTCGTCCACCTCAGCCGGCTCCGGGACGGTTCCCGTCGGGTCACCCAGATCTCCGAGGTTGCCGGCGCCGAGGGTGACGTCGTCAGCCTGTCCGACCTGTTCGCGTTCGACTACTCGGCCGGACTCGACGACGAGGGTCGCCACCGGGGTTCGCTCACGCCGACGGGGCTGCGGCCCGGCTTCGCGGAGCGGCTCCGGGACGCCGGGATCGAGTTGCCGGCCCGGCTGCTCGGTATCGATTCCGCCAACCTCGCCCGACCGGGGGCCCGGCGATGACCGTCGTCGGCGCCGCCAACGGCGGATCGTGGATGCTCGTCGCCGGCTCGGCTGCACTGTTCGCCGCCTTCTTCCTCGTCATCGCGGCGATCACGCTGCCGGGCGTGCGGCGCCGGCGGCTCGCCAAGGAGTTGGCGACGCCGACCGAGACCTCGAACCGCTCGCAGATGTCGTCGCTCGGGGTCAAGGCCACCGAGTTGGCCGAGCGCGGGTTGGCCAAGCACGACCGGGAGCACCTGGTTGCGAATGCCCTCGAGCGGGCCGGCATGGACGTTTCCGCGCCGGAGTACCTGCTCCTGAGTGGGGTCATCTCACTGGGCGCAGCCGCGGTGGGGCTCATGCTCGGCGGCCCGGTGGTCGCGTTGATCGCCATGGGTCTCGCGGTCATGGCGATGTTCATGACCGTGTCGATCAAGTCGACGAAGCGGCGCAAGGCATTCGACGAGCAACTTCCCGACGCGTTGGCACTCATCGCCGGTGGGCTCCGAGCCGGTCACAGCCTGCCCCAGGCGATCGACTCGCTGGTCCAGGAAGCGGAGTCGCCGACCGCGGACGAGTTCCGGCGGGCCCTCTTCGAGACCCAACTCGGACACACACTGACGGTCGCGTTGGCCGGCGTCGCGTCCCGGGTGCAGAGCGAGGACTTCAACTGGGTGGTCCAGGCCATTGACATCCAGCGTGAGGTCGGTGGTGACCTGGCTGCGGTGCTCGACAACGTCACCCGGACCATTCGCGACCGTTCCCGGTTGCGGCGTCAGATCGACGCCCTGACTGCGGAAGGCCGCCTGTCGGCGATCGTCCTGCTCTCGTTGCCAGTCGTCGTCTTCCTGTTCCTCGCCGTCGTCAATCCCGGCTACGTCGCGGACCTCACCCACACGTTGATCGGGACCGTGATGTTGATCGTCGGCGGATGCCTCATGGCGGTCGGCGCGCTCTGGCTGCGGCGGATCACCCGCCTCGTGTTCTAGGAGATCTTGATGCCGATCCAAGTGTTCTTGTTCGCGGCGCTGATCGTCGGTGGCCTCGGGGTCGCGGTGGTCGCACTCCGCGGCGTCAACGTCGACATCCCGGCCCGCCAGAAGAAGGTCGTGCGGGCGAACCTCGGCCCGAGCGTCTCCACTGCGCCCGACATGCGTGAGGTCGTCCTCGCGCAGCCGGTGTGGGAGCGCCTCGGCGTGCCGGCGATGCGCAAGGGTTCGGCCCTGGGCCGTCGCCTCACGCCGGGCGGTCTCCTCGACGCCCTCGAGCAGCGCCGGAACTACGCCGGCCTCGACGCCCGCTGGACCCTCGAACGCCTGCTCGCCACGAAGGCGATGCTCGGCGTCACCGGTCTGCTCCTCGGCCTGCTGGTGTTCCTCCCGAACCCGACGGCGTTGACGTTCCTCGGCGGGATGCTCATGACTGCGGTCGGCTTCTTCAGCGTCGACCTGGTGATGAACGCCAAGGCCCGGGAACGGCGCACGCTGATCGAGCAGAGCTTCCCGAACACGGTTGACCAGATCACGATCTGCGTGGAGGCCGGCCTCGGTCTCGACGCCGCCATCGCCCACGCGGCCCGCACCGGGAGTGGACCACTCGCGGCGGAGTTGGAGCGGGTGCTCCAGGACATCCGCACCGGCCTCGGTCGTCAGACCGCACTCGAGGCATTCGCCGACCGCAGCGACGTGCGCGACGTGCGCCACTTCGTGAGTGCGGTCGGCCAGGCCAACCGCTACGGCGTTCCGGTCGCCGACGCCCTCCGTGTGCAGGCGGACGAGGGTCGGGAGCGGCGCAAGGCGAAGGCCGAGGAACGGGCGCAGAAGATGACGGTGAAGGTGCTCTTCCCGCTGATGTTCTGCATCCTGCCCGCACTGTTCATCGTGATCCTCGGCCCGGCCGTGATGCGGATCGCAACACTGCCGCTCGGCTGAGCGCACCCGATTCGTCAACTTGCGTCAGAAATCCACCGCAGGGGTGGAGAACTGACGCAAGTTGACGGTCAGTCGTCGTCGGAGTCGTGGTCACCGTCGTTGCCGTGCGGCGTGCGGTGGTGATGGTTGCGGACGAGCCAGACGTCGGAGCCGAACGGCTGGGTGCTCGCGTCACACGCGTGACCGAGACAGTCGAGACCGAAGTTGTCCTCGATCGTGCGCAGCACCGAGTAGTGGTTGTACGGCGTCGCGGTGTGGGTTCCGGGGCTGGTCACCGAGCGTGACACGACGGCGGTGAAGATCTTTCCGCCGGCCGAGTTGCCACAGCAGCCGCGGGTGTCGGCGCCCTCGGACTCGTCGAACGTGACGATCAGTGCGCCGTGCTTGCCGAAGTCCTTCGCGGCCAGGATCGCAGGGACGTTCGCCGCGAGCCACGCGTCGGCGGTCGGCAGCGCGCAGTTGGCGCCCCGGTCGTGCGCGTCGTTGCACGTGTTGGGCACGATCATCGAGTAGTTGGGCAGATCGTTGTTCGCGAGATCCGTCGTGAGCTGGGTCAGCGGAACGTCGTGGGCTGCACAACGCGGCGGCACCACCGAGAGGTCGGGGCCGATGATGTCCCGGTAGTACATGAACGGGTTGTGCCGGGTGGCGTACCCGACAACATGGGTGTCGAACACTCCGGAGACGGTCGGATGCGTACACGGCGCCGGCATCGACTCCATGTACGCCTTCCACGTCCGGCCGGTCTCCTCGAGCTGGTCACCGAGGTTGCGGTCGGCCGGTGCTTCGAAGATGCAGTCGTACTGGAAGCAGTCGGCCTTGGTGGCCGCGTTCGGCGTGTTCCCGCTCGTCATGGCGATGTAGTTCGAGAGACTGTTGTGGTCGACGCCGTACATCTGGTCGAGGGTCGCGCCGCCCTGGGTGAGGCCGAACAGGTAGGGCATCGCCGCAGGGGTGACGTCCTCGGCCTTGTAGTTCTCGAGCACGATGACGACGACGTGGTCGAGCTGGTGGGCCTTGCGCCACGGCCGTGACGAGTCGGCGCTCGCCGGACTCACCGGTCCGAGCATCATCGTCGCCGCCAGTGCGAGCCCCATGGTCGTCCGCCCGATTCGCGCGCGGATCTGACCGTTTCGTTGTGATGAAGTCACGTTGTCCCCCTCCGACCGGTGCGAACCTAAACGCCCGGTGAACACAGGGCAAGCACCGCGTGAACCGACGGCTCGTCCGGAGACGGCCCGACAGCAACATCGAAGTGGCAGCCGCGTCAGATGACGTACCCCTTGGGTACTGAACTCGGTCCTCCGGGTCAAACCTGCCGACCTTTGTCCTCTGGTGTACCGAGGCGGTACAGGAAGGGACAAACGTCGGGTGTGGTTTACGAACGCCTGGGTGGAGTGGCTCCAACGTCCAGGCGGCGTTTCCTGACGCGTCCGTGGACGCGTCAGCGTGAACCCGCCAGGTGCCATCCCGGGGTTTCCGAAAATGTGTACACGCGTACACACTTTCGGAAAACGCGAATCGAACGAGTGCCGAGGACCGCGCGCTCGGGCCTGCGGTCCGAGCAGCAGAGCGTTCCTGCTTTCGTTGGTTTCGCGGGGTGCCCTCGGCAGGATTCGAACCTGCGCACACGGCTCCGGAGGCCGATGCTCTATCCCCTGAGCTACGAGGGCGGGGCGCAGGACCCTACCAAGCGGTCTGATGCCGCCTCCGAGTGATCGACGTCGGAGCGGTCAGCCGAGGGTGTCGGAGAGGTGCTCGAGCGCACGGTTCAGTGCGTGGAGCGTGGCGCGTGCAGCGGCCTCGATGCGGCTCCCACCGGCGGCGATCCCGAGGCGTGACTGGTCGCCCACGACGACGGAGCACGCGACCACGTAGTGGGTTTCGGTCTGGTGCTCGCTGATCTCCGAGCACCACTCCAGCCGCCCGCCGAGGGTCGGCGCAAAGGTCTGGAGGCCTTCGATGGTGGCGGTCGCCGCGCCGGTGATGCCGGCGGCCGCGGTCGATCGTCCGATGATCCGACGGCCGCCGAAGGTGAGGTGCACTTCGAGTTCGTCGGTGTCGGGGAAGGTCAACACCGCGAGGAGTCGCACGCGCTGGCGCGGGAGATCCGCTTCGCGGTCGACGCCATCGTCGGTCTCGCCCGCATCGGCACCGTTGTTCTCGACCGGTGTCGTGGGTGCCGCCGCCACCGCCGGTGCCGGAGGCGCGGCGATGACGCGCCAGCGCACGATCTCGAGCGCGACCGGCTTGTCGGCATGGCGATACGCGATCCGCGCGGCCTGGTGAGAGAGGTTCGCAGTCGGTTCGTCGCCTGCCACCTGCACCTGGACGACGAGCATGTCGTCGCGCTCGGTGAAGCCGGCGGCCCGGACGCCCGGGAGCTTGCGCAGTTCGAGTTCGAGGTCGTCGAAGCTCGTCGGGTCCACGTCAGCGCCCCTCGTGTCGGACGGCTTTGGCCTCGTAGAGACGTTTGTCGGCGAGTGCGACGAGCGACTCGGCCGATTCCGCCTCGGTGGGGCACTGCGCCACGCCGTAGGAGAAGGCGGGGCACACGGACTCGCCGATGCGGGTGCTGCCGATCCGTTCGAGCAGCGGCGGGACAGCCTCGGGGTCGGTGCTCGGCAGGATGAGGGCGAACTCGTCGCCACCGATCCGGGCCGCGTTGTCGCCGTACCTCAGGACGCGGCGGAATCGGTCGGCGAGGGCCCGCAACGCGGCGTCGCCGGCCTGGTGCCCGTCGGCGTCGTTGATGAGCTTGAGGTCGTCGAGGTCCACGAGCACGAGGGTGAACGGCCAGCGGTACCGGACGCTGCGCGCGATCGACATGTCGAGCAGGCGGTCGAACGTGCGACGGTCGAAGAGGCCGGTGAGGGGATCGTGCCAGGAGTCGTACCGCAGGACCTCCATCCGGAGGGCCACCACACAGAGGCTGGTCACGAGCGATGCGTCGACCGTGCCGGGGGAGAGGGCGGGATCGGTGTACAGGCCGGGGGGCGCGTCGAGCAACGCCTCGCCGCCGGGATCATCGAGAGGTTTGCGGCCGGCCCGGAACACCTGACGGCCGAGGCCGGGCTCATCGATGATGACGGCGGCGTCGGTGAGTCCGTGCTCGGCGACCAGCGCGTCGAGTGCGTGGTAGATGATCGCGAGGCCGCTTTGACTGGTGGCGAGTTCGCCCACCATCTCGGACCCGAGATCGCTCACCCCGCCGCCGGCCACGATCGGGGCGAAGAGGTGCCCGGCCGGATGTGGCTCGGCGTCGGTGGGCAACAACGCAGCCAGGCCACGTCCCAGTCCCCCCTGTCGTGCCACGAACCATCTCCCAACCGCGGTGAAGTTGCCACGCTCCGCTGCCCCTCGAAGTGTCCTATCGGACCCATCTGTCCGGGTCCGGCAGGTTGCGCACATTATCGGCAGCGGGCGTCGGTCGCACGTACCCACCGAGAACAAAAATGATACCGATCCGCGTCGTGTTGTTTTGCGGGTCGGGTCGCGCGGATCGTGTGCGATGCTGGCCGATCCGCCCTCGACCATTCGAAGAACAGTGATCGCCGACGACCTCGCCCTCGCGCTGCAATCCGCCCTGACGGCCGCCGGCCTCCCGGTGCCACCGAACCCCATCGAGGTGGTCCCGACCAAGCACCGCGACCACGGCGACTGGCAGTCGAACGTCGCCCTGGTCCTCGCGAAGACGGTGGGTGCGTCCCCGCGCGATGTCGCGGCGCGTGTCCTCACCGCGCTCGAGGCTTCGCAGATCGAACACGTCGACCGGATCGAGATCGCAGGCCCGGGATTCCTCAACTTCTTCCTCGTGCCGTCGTGGGTCCACGAGGTGCTCCGGACCGTCGTCACCGAAGGCGCCGCCTTCGGTCGCGGGACCGCCTACGCAGATCTGAAGGTGAACCTCGAGTTCGTGTCGGCGAACCCCACTGGTCCGCTGCACGCGGGCGGCGGTCGGTGGGTCGCGGTGGGTGACGCGATCGCCAACCTGCTCGCGGCCCAGGGCGCGACCGTCCACCGGGAGTACTACCTGAACGACGCCGGCTCGCAGTTGGACGTGTTCACCGCGTCGCTCACGGCCCGGTACCGCGGTGTCGAACCGCCGGAGAACGGCTACCAGGGCGAGTACCTGGTGGAGTTGGCCGACCGTATGCGCGCCGAACTCGGCGACGCGGTGACCGAGGCCGACGCCGCCGTGTGGGGCTACGACGCGATCGTGGCCGCGCTGCGGGACGACCTGGCCCGGATCGGGGTTCATTTCGACACCTGGTTCTCGGAGCGCACGTTGCACGCGCGCGGTGACGTCGCGGTCGTGCTCGACGCGTTGCGCGCCGCCGGGCACACGTACGAGAAGGACGATGCCGAGTGGCTGGCGAGTGAGGCGCTCGGCGACCAACGCGACCGCGTCCTGGTGCGCTCGAACGGCACGACCACCTATCTCACCAACGATCTCGCGTATCACCGCGACAAGGTGGCGCGGGGTTGGGAACACCTCATCGACATCTGGGGTGCCGACCACCACGGTCAGGTGAAGTCGCTCCAGGTCGGCCTGCGCGCGCTGGGGGTGGGAACCGAGGCCGACCCCGAACCGGAGATCATCCTCGGCCAACTCGTGAAGCTCGAACGCAGTGGGGTGACGGTGAAGCTCTCGAAGCGCGCTGGCACCGTCATCACGCTCGCCGACATCCTCGACGAAGTGGATCCGGATGTCGCGCGGCTCACGTTTCTGCTCCAGAGCATCGACACGTCACTCACGTTCGACCTCGACGTCGTCACCGCGCAGTCGATGGAGAACCCGGTCTATTACGTGCAGTACGCGCACGCCCGGTGCGCGTCGATCGCGCGCCGTGCGGCCGACGCCGGGATCACGCGCATCCCCTTCGCGGAAGCCGACCGCGCGCTTCTCGTGCACGAGCGCGAACTCGATCTGCTGCGCGCGCTGGCCGAATATCCCGACATGCTCCAGCACGCCGCCGAGTTGCGCGCGCCGCATCGCGTCACCACGTGGGTGCGTGACTTCGCGTCCAGGTTCCATGGCTTCTATCGCGACTGTCGCGTGATCACCGACGACGCCGCGCTCACTCAGGCCCGCCTCTGGCTGGCCGAGGGCGCGCGGATCGGGCTCGCGAACGCCTTGACCGTGCTCGGCGTGAGCGCGCCCGACGTGATGGAGCGGCTCGACGATCCCGACGATCCCGACGATCCCGACGATCCCGACGATCTCGACGAGCCGGAGGCGGTTGACGCGGCGTGAGCCCCGACCCGAGTGCCGCGCTCGACCCCACCCTCCTCCCGCCCGGACTCCGCACCGCCGACCTCGGCGCGTTGGCGGAGGAGTTCGGGACCCCGTTGTTCGTCTACGACGAGGACCACCTGCGCGCCCGCTGTCGTGAGTACGTCAGCCAGTTCGGTGCCGACAACGTCGCGTACGCCGGGAAGTCCTTCCTCTGCCGATCGATGGTGACGCTCGTCCACGAGGAGGGCCTGCACCTCGACGTCGCGACGGGAGGGGAACTCCACCTCGCGCTCGCGGCCGGCTTCCCTGCGGACCGGCTGGTCTTCCACGGCAACAACAAGAGCAATGCCGAACTGGTCGCGGCGCGTGATGCGGGTGTCGGTCGGGTGGTCGCCGATTCGTTCGACGAGATCGACCGGCTGGTGCACGTCGGCTTCACCGGTGAGATCCTCGTCCGCGTGACCCCAGGAGTCGAGGCGCACACCCACGAGTTCATCCAGACCGGGACCGACGACTCGAAGTTCGGGTTCACCGTGTCCACCGGCGCCGCGGCCGACGCGGTGGCGCGCGTCGTTGCTGCGCCCGCCTTGCGCTTCGGTGGGATCCACGCGCACATCGGCTCCCAGGTCTTCCGGCTCGACTCCTACGCGCAGGCCGCCGCGGTGGTCGGCGCGTTCGCCGACGAGTGCGAGCGCGCAACCGACGTCGAGATCCCGGTGATCAATCTGGGGGGTGGGCTCGGCGCCCGGTACCTCAACTCGGATCCCGATCCGTCGGTGGCCGAGTACGCCGCCGCGTTGCGCACCGGCGTGGGGGATCGGCGGATCATGGTCGAACCCGGCCGGTCCATCGCCGCGGCCGCGGCGCTCACCGTCTACCGGGTGGGGACGGTCAAGAACATCCCCGGCGGCCGCACGTACGTGGCCGTCGACGGCGGGATGAGCGACAACCCGCGGCCCGTCCTCTACGGAGCGGGGTACGAGGCGTATCTCGTGCGGGAGCGTGAGGCCGTCCGCCCGTTGCGCGCATCGGTGGCGGGCAAGCATTGCGAGCAGGGCGACATCGTCGTGCCCGACGCGCACCTACCGGCCGACGTCCGGGTCGACGACCTGCTCGTCACTCCGGTCACTGGCGCCTACGGGTATTCGATGGCAAGCAACTACAACAAAGTTCCCCGCCCGGCGGTCGTGTTCCTCCGGGACGGGCAGGCGCGGATCGTGGTGCGGCGGGAAACGCTCGACGACCTGCTCCGGTTGGACGCGTGATCGCCGAGGCCGCGTGCGAGACTCCGGGGCTATGACGAACGGGACACCATGACGGAGCAACCCATGACCGAACGGACGGTGAACGTCGGACTGCTCGGCTGCGGCCACGTCGGCTCGGCCCTCGTGCGCCTCATCGACGAGCACGGCGACGACATCGAGGCCCGCACCGGCGTGCGGCTCGCGATCACCCGGGTGGCGGTCCGCAACCTGGCCCGCGAGCGTGAAGTGCCGCTCCCGAGTTCGGTGTTCACCCACGACGTCGCCGAACTCGTCACCGCTGCGGACGTCGACGTCGTCGTCGAGGTGATCGGCGGGATCGAACCGGCGCGTGAACTCATCATCGAGGCACTCAAGGCCGGCAAACCCGTGGTCACCGCGAACAAGGAACTGCTCGCGAACGTCGGCAAGGAGTTGTTCGACACTGCGGCGGGCGCCGGGGTCGATCTCCTGTTCGAGGCATCGGTCGCCGGTGGCATCCCGTTGATCCGGCCGCTCCGTGAGTCGCTCGCGGGTGACCGCATCCGCCGGGTGATGGGGATCGTGAACGGCACCACGAACTTCATCCTCAGTGCGATG
>JBBQXR010000056.1:0-12399 GCA_038209455.1 Acidimicrobiia bacterium | reverse complement strand
GACGCGTTGCTCGACCTGGGCTTCCAACCCGACATCGTCATCGGCGACTTCGATTCCCTCTCACCCAAAGCGGTGCATTGCGGCGCCGAACTCCTTCACCACGTGCATCCCGACGGGCGCGCGCCGGGCCGCGAGAACCTCGAGGCGCTCGGGCTCGTCGCCGGCACCGACTACCAGGAGTTCGTGGCCGAAGGTATGAGCGAGGACGTCGCCATGCTGCTCGCGTACGAAGCCGGCGCGTCCCTGATCGTCGCGGTCGGGACACACTCGACGATGGTGGAGATGCTCGACAAAGGCCGCAAGGGCATGGCGTCCACGTTCCTCACCCGCCTTCGGCTCGGGCCGGTCCTCGTCGACGCGAAGGGGGTGCACCGGCTCTACGAAGGCCGGGTGCGCCGCCGCGACATCGTCGTGCTCGTCCTCGCCGCGCTCTTCACCATCGTGGTGATCGGCCTCGTCGCCCAACCTCTGCATACCTACGTCGACGGCATCCGCCTCACACTCGACGACCTCTGGTATTCGCTCACCCACTGAGGCCTGATGATCAACTTTCGGTACCACGTCGTCTCGATCCTCGCCGTCTTCCTCGCGCTGGCGATCGGGACCGTGATGGGCGCATCGTTCGTGGGTCGCGGCGTCATCGACCGGCTCCAGACCCGCATCGACAAGGTGCAGGGCAACGCCGACACGCAACACGAACGCAACGACCGACTCCAGAGTGACAACGACCGGCTCAATGCGTACGTGGAAGCCACGCAGAACTTCACCGTCGCCCGCTCGCTCACCGGCGTGCGTGCCAATGTGGTGGCCGAGCGGGGCACCAACAGCGAAACCGTCGACGCGCAGGTCGCGTTGCTGCGTCAGGGCGGGAGCGCGGTGCCCGGCGTCGTCTGGCTCGAGCCCGGATGGTCGCTCGACACCCCGGAGTCGGCGCAGGCGCTGCGGGTCGCGACCGGACTCACCAATCGCGCCAAGCCGGCGTTGCGAGCGGCTGCCGCCCGCCTCCTCGGTCAACGGCTCGGTTCGACCGCGCCCGCGACCGCGACCGCGACCGACGACCTTCTCACCAGGCTGGTCGACGCGAAGTTCATCACCTTGTCCGGCGCGGCGGGAGCCGGCGCACCGAACGCCGCCGACTTCACCGGCCCGACCACCCGCGTGCTCGAGATCGGTGGACCCGGACATCCGGTCCCGAACGACCTGGTGCCATCCGTGGCCGCCGGGGTTCTCGACGCGAGTGCACCCGTTGCGGTCGGTGAGGCCTTCGTCGCCAGCGACCAGGGCCCGGACCGCGCCGCGTGGATCGATGCCATCGCCAATGCCGACGGACTACGCGACAAGATCAGTACGGTCGACGACCTCGAACTGATCGAGGGTCGAGTCGGCACCACCCTCGCCCTCTCCGAACTCGGACTGGGCACGGTGGGCAACTACGGCATCGGTCGTGCCCACCAGGTCCCGGCGAAGCTGCCGACCGTGCCGGTTGCGAAATAGGCGCCCTGATCCTCATTCCACCTCCGCGGCGCGACCCCGTCCGCCGGGCAGACTGACCTCGTGGCTGTCCTCCTCGCCTGGGTCGTCGGGTTCCTCGCGGTCCGGTTCCTGATCCGTACGGGACACGAGATGTGGTTCGCGCCGGCGCTCGCCCGGGAGAACTTCCGCGGCCGTACGGTCTTCACCGCGGCCGGACTCATCCTGGTGATGGCGGTGCTCGTGGTCGAGGCCGGTCGCTCCGGGCTGGGTGCGATCGGCGTGGGCGACGCACCCGGGCTCAACGAGGCCCGGCCCCTGGTCCTCTTCGCGGCGTTCGGTTTCGGTCTCCTCGGCTTCATCGACGACGCCCTCGGCGGCGAGGACCGTGGGTTCAAGGGCCATCTGGTCGCCCTCGCCCACGGTCGCCTCACGAGCGGGATGGTGAAGCTGCTCGGTGGCGCGGCGATCGCGCTCGTGCTGGCGGCCGCACCCGGGTTCGTCACGTGGCAGCGGCTCTTCGCCGACGCGGTCCTGATCGCCCTGGCGGCCAACCTGGCGAACCTGCTCGACCGGCGGCCCGGTCGGGTCATCAAGTGCTCGCTCCTGGCCTACGTCCCGCTCGCGATCGTGGCCGGAGTGGGGCCGGTGGGGGTCGCCGTCGCACCGCTGATGGGTGCCGCGGTCGGGGTGTTGCCCGAAGACCTCCAGGAACGAATGATGCTCGGTGACACCGGTGCCAACGTGCTCGGTGGGGTCCTCGGTCTCGTGGTCGTGCTCGAGTGCTCGCGCACCGCACGCAACGTGATCTTCCTCGTGCTGATCGCGCTGAACCTCGTCTCGGAGTTCGTGTCGTTCAGCCGAGTGATCGACGCAGTACCGCTCCTTCGCCGTCTCGACCAACTGGGACGAACACCGGTCGACCGTTAGCGCGGGTGGCAGTCCTGCTTCACCCAGAGGACCTTCGGGCCGGGTGTGTCCGAGATGACGGCGCGGTAGCCGAGCGCAGTCAGCCGCGCGGCGAGATTCGGGAACTTGGTGAAGCGTGCCCCGGACCACCGGACCACCGCGCAGACGTCGTTGCGTGCCGCGGCGTGCACGATGTCGTCACCGGTGAGTTGCAGCGTCTTGGTGGGTGACGTGATGCGCAGGATCGAGACGTCGACGAACTTGTCCGGTACCCGCCGGCCGGCGCGCCACACGAGACCCGGCGTGTCGCTGATCGCCAAGGCGCCGGCGGGCAGGTGTTGGAGCCGGTCCTCGAGGGTGGCGGTCAGGCCGGTCGGGCCGTGCGGGCGGATGAGTTCGCCGAGGTGCACGATCGACCACGGTGCGATGAGTACCGCGAGCACGACGGCGAGGGCGCGGGTGCGGCTCGCCCGGAGCGCGACGCCGACGAGCAACGCCAGGGGGACCACCACGTGGGCCACGTGGTTCCGCCACATCGGCGATTCGGTGAGGACCACGAACACGATCGCCACGAACCACACGATCATGGGGAACCACGGCGCGAGGACGTCTCCCGCTTCGGTGTTGGTCGGCGCGGCCTCGTCCGGATTCGTTGCGCTACGTCGACGGGCCATGAGGTAGGCGACGGTCGCGAGCAGGGCCACGACCGTGGCGACGAGCAGTGGTGCGTCCCGTTCGAACAGTGTGTTGGCGAGCTTGGAGAAGTTGGCCCCGATCGGCCGGTCGGCGACGGCGTCGGTGTGGTAGCGCACGTACTGGTCGTAGACCCGTGAGAGTCCCCACGGCAGCGAGACCAGGAGCACGGT
The DNA here is from genome assembly GCA_038209455.1 of Acidimicrobiia bacterium. Taxonomy (GTDB): domain Bacteria; phylum Actinomycetota; class Acidimicrobiia; order IMCC26256; family JAENVU01; genus JAENVU01. The sequence continues at coordinate 9,154 of JBBQXR010000056.1, read as the reverse complement.
GGCCACCGCGACGACCGGTACCAGCGCCAGGTCACGGATGCGCCGGCGAAGCAGCATCCACAGGCCGGCGGCCGCGAGGCCGGGGATCACGAGGAGACTCTTGACCGCCAGTGCGAGACCGGCGATCAGTCCGACGACGATCGCGCGCCGCCACGTGGGTCGTTGCCAATACACGAGAGCCGCCAACACGGTGGCGGCAGTGAAGGCCTCACCAATGCCATCCGAGGTGAGGGGTCCGGTGGTCCAGAGCACCGAACCGCTCAACGCGACGAAGACCGCGGCCATGAGCGCGGCCCCGGGGGACGTGAGCCGCCGGCCGCTCAGGAGCACCAGGATCGCGAGCGCGACCCCCGAGAGCACCGAAGCAGCACGCGGCGAATCGAGGCGCTGGAAGGTGAGCAGGTCGCCCAGCCAGGCGATCGGGAGGAACAGCGGACCCTGGGACGAGAAGACCTGCTTGAACGGCAGGCCACCGTGGCGCATCGCGATGACCGACATCGCGAACTGGCCGTCGTCGAAACCGAGGGGCTGGGGGGCGAAGAACGCCGGGATCCGGACCAGGAGGGCGACCACACCCACCGCGATGACGTCGCGGGTCTGCCGTTTCATGGTCGCCACGTAAGAGGACGGTACTGGCCCGACCCGTCGTCGCCGGATCACCGACGCGGTGGGGGTGACCGAGTACGGTCAGTCTCCCGAGAGCGCATGACGCGTCTGGGAGTCGCATCAGTGCGGCACCCGGAGCAGCCCGGGAGCGACGGAGGAGCGACTCCGGGTGCGCAGGGCGCTCGCAGTGGCGCGGATGCGCCGCCGGGATGATGGAGGTAATTGGTTTGGCGAAGCACATCTTCGTGACGGGTGGAGTTGCTTCCAGCCTCGGCAAAGGCCTCACGGCTTCGTCGCTCGGGCGGCTCCTCAAAGCTCGGGGCCTACGGGTCACGATGCAGAAACTCGACCCCTACATCAACGTCGACCCGGGAACGATGAACCCGTTCCAACACGGTGAGGTCTTCGTGACCGACGACGGCGGCGAGACCGACCTCGACCTCGGCCACTACGAACGCTTCGTCGACGTTCCGCTCAACCGGAAGTCGAACGCCACGACCGGCTCGATCTACCAGTCGGTGCTCGCCAAGGAACGCCACGGCGCGTATCTCGGTGACACCGTGCAGGTGATCCCGCACATCACCAACGAGATCAAGGACCGGATCCTCTCGTTGGCCACCGAAGACGTCGATGTCGTGATCACTGAAGTCGGCGGCACCGTCGGCGACATCGAGATCCTGCCGTTCCTCGAAGCCATCCGGCAGTTCCGTAAGGACGTCGGCCGGGACAACGTGTTCTACGTGCACGTCACCCTCGTGCCGTTCATCGGCCCATCGGGCGAGCAGAAGACCAAGCCCACTCAGCACTCGGTCACCGAGCTCCGCAGCCGCGGCATCCAGCCCGACACGATCGTGTGCCGGTCGGACCGGCCGATCCCGACCCGGCTCAAGGAGAAGATCAGTCAGCTCTGTGACGTGCCCGAGCGCGGCATCGTCTCGGCGATCGACGCCGACACGCTTTACGAGATCCCGCTCGTCCTGCACGACGAGGGCCTCGACGATTACGTGTGCGAGGTCCTCCGACTCGACCGCGCGGAGCCGGATCTGAGCGAGTGGCAGGCGCTCGTCGACCGGGTGCGCGCCGCCGACTTCGACGTGCGCATCGGGGTGGTCGGCAAGTACGTGACCCTGCCCGACGCCTACCTGTCGGTCGCCGAGGCGCTGCGCCACGGCGGCTATGCGTGCGGCGCGAAGGTGCAGATCGACTGGATCGCGTCGGACGACACCGAGGGACTGCTCGCCGAGGGTCGCCTGCGCGAACTCGACGGCATCGTGATCCCCGGTGGGTTCGGGTTCCGCGGCATCGAGGGCAAGGTCGCCGCCGCTGGGTTCGCGCGCCTCCAGCAGATCCCGTTCCTCGGCCTGTGTCTCGGGCTGCATTGCGCCACCATCGAGTTCGCCCGGGATGCCTGTGGCCTCGCCGGTGCGAACTCGGCGGAGTTCGACACGCAGAGTCCGCACAAGGTGATCGATCTCATGGACGACCAGCGTGAGGTGGTCGAGATGGGCGGCACCATGCGGCTCGGCGCCTATCCCGCCAAGCTCGCGCCGGGCACCATCGTGCGCGAGTTGTACGGCCAGGAAGTGGTCTACGAGCGTCACCGGCACCGCTACGAGATGAGCAACCAGTACCGCCGTCGTCTCGAAGAGGGTGGCCTGGTGATGTCGGGGACCTCGCCCGACGACCGGTTGGTGGAGTTCATCGAACTGCCGCGGGCGGTCCACCCGTACTACGTGGCGACCCAGGCCCACCCCGAGTTCAAGAGCCGACCGGACCGGCCGCATCCGTTGTTCTCGGGCTTCGTGCTCGCCGCGAAGGAACGGGCGGAGGGTCGCGCGCCTCGGTTGCCACTGGCCACCGACGCCCCGCAACTCCTCGACGCACCGACCACGGTCTGACCGCTGCGGTGACCAGCGGCGGGGATCCGCTCTCGCGGCTCCTGCTGGAACACGAGACCTGGCTCACCGTCGAGCGGGGGCTGGCTGCGAACTCGCTCGCGGCATACCGCCGCGATCTCCGCCGCTACGAGCATTACCTCCGCCGCATCGGCGTGACCGATGCACACGCGGTCGGCGAGGGCACGGTGAGCGCGTACGTCGAGGAACTCAAGCAGGCCCGCACCGATGAGGGCACACCGCAGTTCGCGCCGTCGTCGATCGCACGGGCACTCGTTGCCGTGCGGTCGTTCCACCGGTTCTGTGTGGACGAGGGGTTCGTCGACCTCGATCCGAGTGAGGACGTGGGCGCACCGCGCGTTCCCCAAGGACTGCCGAAGGCGCTCACCGAACCCGAGGTCGATGCGTTGCTCGCCGCCGTCGAGGGCGACGAGCCACGAGCACTGCGTGACCGCGCCATTCTCGAAACCCTGTACGCCACCGGGATCCGGATCAGTGAACTCGTCGGCCTCGACCGAGAGGACCTCGATCTCGAAGACGGTCTGATCCGGGTCCTCGGCAAGGGATCGAAGGAACGGGTCGTCCCGGTCGGTCGATCGGCGCGCCGGGCGATCACCGAGTACCTCATGCGCGGTCGGTCGGCCCTGGAACGGCCGGCGACCCGCCAGGTCCCCGGTGACCCCCTGCTGCTGAACGCTCGCGGTGGTCGGTTGAGTCGTCAGAGTTGCTGGAAGATCGTGACCACGGCGGGGGAGCGGGTCGGGATCGAGCCTGGGAAGTTGTCGCCGCACGTGCTGCGCCATTCCTGTGCCACCCACATGCTCGAACACGGTGCCGACATCCGCGTCGTGCAGGAATTGCTGGGCCATGCGAGCCTCTCGACCACGCAGGTGTACACGAAGGTCTCCCCGGAACGGCTGCGTGCGGTCTATGAACTGGCCCACCCCCGGGCCAAGGTCGGGGGAAGGCCCCGGTAGGCTGTTCCGCTATGTCGATGACCGAGTTCTCCTCCCAACGTGTCGAGCTTCTCGCCGAGCGCGATCACCTGCTCACCCAGTTGGGACACATGGGTCGCGCTCCCGGTACGAACGAACTCGAGTTCGACGAGGGTTTCGCCGATTCCGGGCAGGTCACCGCGGAGCGCGGTGAGGTGGATGCGCTCGCCGGTTCGCTCCTCGAGAACCTGAACGACGTGAACGACGCCCTGGCCAAGCTCGATGGCGGGACCTACGGCGCGTGCGAAGACTGCGGTGCCACCATCGCGCCCGACCGCCTGGAGGCCGTGCCGGCCGCCCGCTACTGCATCACCTGCGCGTCCAAGCAGCACTGATCGGTGCACGTCGACGCCGACACGTTCATCTTCTTCGGGGCGCTCGTCGTTGCGGTCATCCTGCACGAGATCAGTCACGGGGTCGTCGCGCTCTGGTTCGGTGACGACACCGCGAAGCGGGCCGGTCGGCTCACGCTCAACCCGATCCCGCACATCGACCCGTTCGGTTCGATCATCCTCCCGGCGCTTTCTGCGCTCTCGGGGTTCGGTATCGGATACGCGAAACCGGTGCCCGTCAATCCCAGTCGGTTACACAACCCGAAGCGGGACTACCTCTGGGTGAGCCTGGCCGGCCCGGCGACGAACCTGTTCCTCATGTCGGTGTCTGCGCTCGCGGCACACCTCGTGTTCCAGGGTGTCGACCACCCGCTGTCCGGCCGGCTGATCGACTATCCGATCGGGTTCCGGATCCTGTTCCTCTTCGCCGCGGTCAACCTCGGTCTCGGGGTCTTCAACCTGCTGCCGATCCCACCGCTCGACGGTTCTGCGATCTTCGAACAGTTCATGCCCGAGTCCTGGCGTCCCGGCTGGTACCGGTTCCGTCAGTACGGGATCCTGATCCTCTTCGCCCTTCTCTTCTGGGGTGGCCTCGGGGACCGGCTGTTCAACCCGCTGCTCTCGAACCTCGCTGACTTCGTCGCGTCGTGACTTCCGTGGCGCGCCTCTCGCGATGATCGGCCATTACGTCCGTCGGTTCTTCACGTCACTGTCCACGCAACCCCCGACGGACGCGGACGAGGCGTGGGTCGAGACGTTCGTGACGCCGGCTGAACTGGTGCTCTACCGGCGGTTGTCCAACACCGATCGCCGCCACCTCGTACACAGCGCGCGGATGGTGCAGTCGGCGCTCGGTCCCGATGCCGATCCGGTCTGGCTCCGGGCCGCGCTGCTCCACGACGTCGGCAAGTTCGACGCGCATCTCGGGGTGTTCGGGCGGTCCTGGGCCACGGTCCTGGCGACCGGATTGGGATCCGCCCGGGTCCAGGCCTGGCACGACCGGCCGGGATGGCGGGGACGGGTCGGGCGGTACCAGCGCCACGGTGAGACTGGCGCCGCCGAGATCCGGGCCGCGGGCGGATCCGAAGAAGCGGCGATCTGGTCCGAGCTGCATCACTCTCCGGACCGCTTCGCCGCGTCGCCGATCCCGCCGGAGATGCTCACAGTCCTGGACGCCGCCGACCACTGACGTGGGCGGGTTGCCGCGCTCGGCTCCTTTCCCCTCGAGGCCACGGCCGTTATGGTGCGCCCCCAGGCAGGGGAGGCGAAATGGGCACGTTGACGCAAAATCCCGTTCTGGGACGTGACGCGGCATCTGGACGCGCTCGTCGTGGCGTCGGACTGGCGCTGATCACCTTGCTGGTGTGCGGTCTCCCCACCGTGGTCGGCGGGCAGCCTGTGGGGGCCGAGGCAGCGAGCCTCTCGATCGTTCCGTCGACCGGTCTCGTCGACGAGCAACTCGTCGACCTGCACGCCACCGGCCTGGGGGTCGACCGCGCCCTCCATGCGGATGTGTGCATCGACGGTCGCTCCGAGTGCAGGCCGATCGTGGCGTTTCACGCAGATCCGACCGGTTCCGTCGCGACCCCACTTCGGGTGCCGATTCGCACGTTCGGTCCGGGGCATCTCACCCAGAGTTGCCGTGAGGTCGGCTGTGTGGTGCGCCTGGTCGACGCGGTCGACTCCTCGACCGTGGTCGAGCAGCCCATCACCTTCGATCCGGAAATCGGGCGTGCGAACCCGTGGCTCCAGGTCAGTCCGGCGGCCGGGCTCTCCGCCGGCGATGTGGTGCACATCACCGGCAACGGCTTCGATCCGGGCGACGCCCTCGACGTGGCGGTGTGCGCAGCGGGAGACCCGAGCGATTGCGAGAAGCGCCCGATCACCACCGATCGTGCGGACAGCGGGGGCTCGTTCGCGCTCGACCGGCAGGTGGCCCGGACCATTCCGGGCTCCGGCACCGACTGTGGGCAGGTGCGGTGTGAGCTGAGGGTCATCGGTTCCGGTGCTGGTGCCGAAGTGACCGCGGCGCTTGCCTTCGGTACGCAGGCCGCCCTCAGGCCGACGGCCACGGTCGCTCCGTTGACCGGGCTCGGGATCCGTAATCCCGCCACCGTGACGTTCTCCGGCTTCCCGGCCTGGAGTTGGATCTCGAGCGACCAGTGCTTCAGCGATGATCAGGCCGACGCCGACTGTTCGCCGCGGGGCGGCGGATTCGCCGACCGGGATGGTGCCGGCTCGTTCCCCATCGTGATGCGGGCCGGAGTCGTCGGCACCGAAGACGGTGGATGGTGTCCCGATGCCAACACCGTGTGCGTGATCGACGTCTCGGGTCCCGGCTCGACGTTTCGACAGACGCTCACGTTCGTCCCGAATCCCGACCCATTGCCCGATGTCCCCGTCGCCGTGGCCCCTCACCGGGATTTGCAACTCACGGCTACGGCCGAAGTGCGTTCGTCCGGACTGATCCCGGGCGAACGGGTCTCGCTGGCGGAATGTCGTGACGCGACCCCGTTGGTGCTCGGGGGAACACAATGCGACGGTCTCGCCGCGGTGACGGTGAATCGGAACGGGGACTTGGTGACATCGGTGTCGGTCCATCGGTTCATCGGGTCGGGGCAAGAGTTTCCCTTCGACTGTGCAGCCCCGGATGCCGGGTGTCACGTCTCGATCCGTTCCATCGAAACCCGACAGTCCGGGAGTGCACCGATCTCGTTCGATCCGAATGGGACGCTCCCACCTCGACCGGCGGTCGCTGCCGTTCCGAACCGAGACCTCGTGTCCGGTGCATCGATCTCGATCACCGGATCCGGCTTCACTCCCGGCGCGCCTTTCGCAATCGGCGAATGCGGCGCGCACCCAGACTCCATCAACGACTGCAGCACGGCCAGTCCCCGGTTCGGTGTCGTGTCCGCCGCGGGCACGATTTCCGAGACCTATCCGGCCCGGGCGGTGCTCTCCACGGGCAGGGGTCCCGTGGACTGTCGAACGCAGCCCGATGCGTGCGTGCTCGCGGTGGTGAACTTCAACGAGTTCGCCGAAGGCCGGTTGGTGCCGTTGACCTTCGCTGCGGCCGGTGATCCCGATCCGTCACTCGAGTTGGACGATGCGGTGGTCACTGAGGGCTCGACCCCGTTCGGACTCACCGGCGTTGCTCTGAGTGCTCACCTGTCGCGCCCGGTCGACCACGACGTCGTGGCGACGCTGCGTACCCGGGCCGGGACCGCCACGGCTGGGGTCGACTACGTCGAGTCGATCAATTTCGGCAATCCAGGCGTGCTCGTCATCCCGGCCGGAGCGACGTCGGGAACCGTCACCGCGCTCGTCTGGGCCGACGCGCTCGACGAACCGACGGAGCGCTTCAAGGTCGTGGTCGATGCTGCGGCGGGCGCCACCGTCAAGGACGGCTCGGCGACCGTGAGCATCCATGACGACGATCCTGCGCCGAGCCTGGTGGTCGGCGACGCCACGGTGCACGAGGGCGAACACAGTGCGACCGTCGGTGTGATGCTGACGGCGCCGAGCGGTCGTGACATCACGGTGCGGTACGAGACGCACCATCACTCGGCTCGATCCGGGTCCGACTTCGCGCGCACCCGTGGTTCGGTGACGATCCGCGCCGGTCAGGTGGCCGCGCTGGTCCACATCCCGATCGTCGACGACACCCGGCACGAGCGGACCGAGGACTTCCGGGTGGAGTTCACCGACGCCGAGCACGCCAACCTCGACCATCACCACGATACGGCGACGGTCACCATCTTCGACAACGACTGAAGCGCAGGTCGCGCGCCGTCACTCGGTGATCAGGCCGGCGGGACGAGGCCGGTCGCGGCACGAACGCGCGTCATCGTCGCCTCGGCGATCTCAGAGGCCCGGGCCGCGCCGACGGCCATCTGACGCGCGAGTTCGCCGGGGTCGGCCGCGAGTTCCTCGTACCGCTCGCGGGTGGGGCGGAGGAACTCGATGACCGCGTCGGCCACCGCGCCCTTGAACGTGCCGTACCCCGAGGTGCCGTACTCGGCTTCGAGGTCGGGGACCGCACGACCGGTCGCGACCGAGAGGAGCGCGAGGAGGTTCGAGACGCCGGGCTTGGCCTCGACGTCGAACCGCACCGCGGTGTCGGAGTCGGTGACGGCCGACTTCACCTTCTTCGTGATCACCTTCGGATCGTCGAGGACGAGGATCGTGCCCTGGGGCGATTCCACCGACTTGCTCATCTTGGCGGACGGGTTCTGGAGATCCTTGATGCGCGCGCCCACCGGTGGCACCGTCGCCTTCGGGACCACGAGCGTGTCGCCGAAGCGGTGGTTGAACCGGATAGCGATGTCCCGGGTGAGTTCCACGTGCTGGATCTGGTCCTCGCCGACGGGCACTTCGTCGGTGTCGTACAGGAGAATGTCGGCGGCCATCAGGACCGGGTAGTCGAGCAGTCCGGCGCTCACCGATTCCTGGCCCTGGCCCTTCTCCTTGAACTGGGTCATGCGCCGCAACTCGCCGACGGTGGCCACGCAGTTGAGGATCCAGGTGAGCTCGGTCACTGCGGGGACGTGACTCTGGATGAACAGCGTGCACCGGTCGGGATCGAGACCCGCGGCGAGGAGCAGTGCGGCGAGGCGACGCGTCTCGGACGTGAGCTGCGCCGGGTCGTAGGGGAGCGTCATCGCATGGAGATCGACCACGCAGAAGATGCCGCCGTCCTGCTGGGCTACCCAGCGCCCGACCGCCCCCACGAAGTTGCCCAGGTGCATTTCGCCCGACGGTTTGATCCCCGAGAACTGACGCATCACTCGAAACTACTGCCCGTCCACTCGCGCTCCTGTGCGTTACTCCTGACGTGCGCCCGCTGGCTCGCGGCTCGCTCCGCGCGGGTGCCGGTGCGCGCGACCGAAGCGACACGCTCACTCGTATCGTCCAGATTGATATGACCTGACGCCGTCGGGCATCGAGTGACGTGATGCCTGGGTGCTGAACTCGGTCCTCCGGGTCAAACCTGCCGACCTTTGTCCTCTGGTGTACCGAGGCGGTACAGGAAGGGACAAACGTCGGGTGTGGTTAACGGACGCCTGGGTGGGCGAGGTTCAGGGTCGCCGGGACAGCTGAGAGCCGGTCTAGCTTTCGGATGATGGGGGCGAGGCGACAGGCGAGGGCACGGCTGCCGTTTTGGTTGCGGGCCGACGTACCGGCCGCGTTGGAGCGAGCAAGGTGCAGACGTGAGCGAATCGCGCGCTTCGCCCTTGGTCGCGAACCCGCGCTTTCGGACTTGGCGGCGTTGACCCGCCCCGTTGGCAGTGTCGACAACGAAGTACCACGTCTTGCCTTCTCCCTT
>JBBQXR010000055.1:0-12533 GCA_038209455.1 Acidimicrobiia bacterium | reverse complement strand
CGACCTTGCTTCCCGTCTCCATGTCGGGCCTGGCCGATCCGGCCGGCGCGATCGACCTCGTCGGCGCCACGCTCGACCTGACGGTCACCGGCACAGCACCCAAGGGTGCCATCACGATCCACCGCTCGGGCGAGTTGATGTTCGAACGTGACGGCGGCACCTGGAAGATCCTGAGCTTCAAACTCGCGGTGACCCGAGACGGCGCCGGACTCGGGACCGCGACCTCGACGACCGGAGCTCCACCCCATGATCCGCCGTCACCCGATCCCCGCCGCGCTCGTCGGTATCCCGATGGTGATGATGCTGAGCTTCGGGACCCTGATCGCGTTGTGGCTGGCGGGCGTCTCGGTTCCCGGCGCGTCCGCGGCGCGTTGGTTCACGCTCACCAAAACCGCCAATGCCGATTACACGCCGAACCCGACCGGCCCGGTATTCCTGCTCGCAATCGGGAATGACGGCCGCACCGGCGACACCGTGACGCGGGGCGACGCGATCCACTTGATCGGCGTGAACCCGCAACTCCACCAGGCGACGATCCTCGACATTCCGCGTGACACCGGGATGAACATCCCCGGGCACGGGCTCGACAAGGTCAACGCGTCCCACACCTACGGCGGGCCACGGCTCGAGGCCGACACCATCGGTGCCACCGTCGGCGTGAAGATCCCGTACGTGATCGACTCCGACTTCGACGGGTTCATCGGCATGGTCGACGACCTCGGCGGACTCACGGTCAACGTCCCCACGCGGATGCAGGACTCCTTCTCCGGCGCCGATTTCCAGCCCGGAACGCAGAAGTTCGACGGCCACCAGGCCCTGGCGTACGCCCGGAACCGGCACCAGTTCCCCACCGGTGACCTCGCCCGTTCGGAGAACCAGGGCTATCTGATCCTCCAGGCCCTCGCGCAGTTCCGCGCCGAGAACACCGGCCCGATCAAGACCCTGACCCTCCTCGCCGACCTCGGTCGCCACACGAAGATCGACGGCATCGGCCTCAAGGACCTCTACGCGCTCGGTCGCCTCGGTCTCTCGATCGATCCGGCCGCGGTCAAGAACGTCGTGGTCCCCGTCGCGAGCGGAACCGGCACCCGGCTCCAGTTGACCCCCGCCGCGACCGGACTCTTCCAGGACTTCGCCGACGACGGCGTGCTCCAGAGTCACTGACCGACACACGCGTGCGCCGACCGGCGTCGCGATGGTCACGCCCCCGTGTCATGCTCCGATGGTGGATGCAGTCGACACGCTCGACGCCATCGCGGCGGACCCCGAGCTCTACGAGCGCATGGTGTACCGCACGAACCTTGCGGCGCGTCCGGCGCGCACCGCACCCGTTGTCACGGAGTTCCACCCCGAACTGATCGCGCGGCTTGCGAGCCAAGGCATCACCGATCTGTACACGCACCAAGCGCAGGCGATCGATCGGTTGCAGGCCGGGACCGACATCGTCGTCGCCACCGGCACCGCCTCGGGCAAGTCGCTCTGTTACCAACTCCCCATCGTCGACGCGGCGCTGAGCAACGCCGCTGACACATCGTTGCTGATCTTCCCCACCAAGGCGTTGGCGCAGGATCAACTCCGGTCGCTGCGGAGTTGGCTCGTCCCCGGCCTGCGCGCGGTCACCTACGACGGTGACACACCTCCCGACGACCGGACCTGGGCCCGCAAGAACGCAACCGTGTTGCTCTCCAACCCGGAGATGATCCACCAGGGGATGCTCCCCTACCACCAGCGCTGGTCGACGTTCCTCATGCGGCTGAAGCTGGTGGTGATCGACGAACTGCACGCCACTCGCGGCATCTTCGGGAGTCACGTCGCCAACGTCCTGCGCCGTTTGCAGCGCGTCTGCGAGCACTACGGCTCGACACCCACGTTCTGTTTCGCGAGCGCGACCATCGGGAACCCGGCCGAGCTCGCGACCACGATGCTCGGGCGACCGGTCGCCCTCGTGGACGACGACGGGTCACCGCAGGCGGAGCGCGGGTTCGCGTTCTGGCAGCGGCCGCTGCTGGACGCGGTCAGCGGCGCACGCGCCTCGGCCAACGTCGAGACGGCCGACCTCTTGAGTCGCTTCGTCGCCGCCGGCCACCCGACGTTGGCGTTCACTCGCAGCCGTCGCGGCGCCGAACTCGTCGCCAACCATGCCCGCCGGCTGAGCGCGACCCGGGCGCCGGCAGCCGTCGATCGCATCGCTGCCTATCGCGCCGGATACCTCGCCGATGAACGCCGTGCGCTGGAACAGCGGCTCACGAGTGGCGAACTCCTCGGCGTCGCCGCCACCAACGCGCTGGAGCTCGGCATCGACGTCGGCGGGCTCGACGCGGTCGTGCTCAACGGATTTCCGGGCACGCTCGCGTCGCTCCGACAGCAGGCCGGACGGGCTGGACGCGCAGGGCAACGGGCCGCGGCGGTCCTCGTTGCGGGTGACGACCAACTCGACCAGTGGTACGCGTCACATCCGGACGAGTTGTTCACGCGCACTCCGGAGTCGGCGGTCGTGAATCCGGAGAATCCCTTCGTGCTCCGACCCCACGTTGCGTGCGCGGCCCACGAGTTGCCGCTCACGCCCGACGACAGCCGATGGTTCGGCGACGGACTCGACGACGCGGTCCGCGACCTCGTGCAGGACGATCTGCTCAAGCCGCGCGCCGGCAAGATGTACTGGGCCGGCCGGAGGCCGCCGGCACCCGAGGTGGGATTGCGAAGCGGCTCGAATGCCGAGTTCACCCTGGTGAGCACGGAGGCCGACCGCCCGGTGATCGGCACGGTGGACGGTGCACGCATCTACTCGGTCGCGCATCCGGGTGCGATCTATCTCCATCAGGGCCGGCAGTGGCGCGTCGAGCGACTCGATGTCGACGGCCGCGAAGCCCACCTCGCTCCAGCCGACGACATCGACGAGTACACCCAGGCGCGCGAGGAGACCGACATCGCAGTACTCGAAGCCGAGCACCGGCAGTCGTGTGGCGCGGGGACCGCCTTCGTCGGGACCGTCGAGGTCACCAACCGGGTCGTCGCCTACCAGCGGAAGCAGGTCTCGACCAACGAGTCGATCGAGACCGTCCCGCTCGATGTCCCGCCGCGCTCCCTCACGACCGAAGCCGTCTGGTACACGCTGTCGCCCGAGGTGCTCGCCACGGCCGGGATCGCGCCGCCCCAGGTGCTGGGCTCGGTGCATGCCGCCGAGCACGCGCTGATCGGCATGTTGCCGCTCTTCGCCATTTGCGACCGGTGGGATGTCGGCGGGGTCTCGATGGCCATCCACCCGGCTACCCACCAACCGTCGATCTTCATCTACGACGGGTATCCCGGCGGCGCCGGCATCGCCCGCCTCGCATACTCCGACGTCGTCGAACACGTCCGGGCAACGAGCGAACTCGTCGACGCGTGTCCATGCGAAGCCGGGTGCCCGTCGTGTGTGCAGTCGCCCAAGTGCGGGAACTGGAACGAGTACCTCGACAAAGCCGCCGCACAGCGACTCCTCCACGCACTCCGGAACTGACGAACGCGCCGGCGGCTACCGACCGACGTTGACCGTGAACGACTGCGTCGCGAGCGGCGGAACTGCGCCGAAGGCCTGGATGGTGAAGACGTGCGGCTTGCCGTCGCAGTTCACGGGAACCCGCTTCACACCGTGTGAGCCGGCTGCGGTCGTGGCGCGGACGTCGTCGACGAGGAACGACACGGAAGTGGCGTTCTTCACCTTCCAATCGACCTCGATACCTTCACCGATCGCGTCGTTCAGGCACGTCACCGGTTGACTCGTCGAGAAGCTGGTCACCGATGGCGGAGTGCTCGGCGGCCCGCTGACGGTCACGTCGAGCGCTGGGCAATCAGACATCGAGCCGTCCGGGAGAAAGGTGTTGCAGTACTGCACGCCAGACAGGTTCGCGCCGGTCCAATCGGCACCCTCGAGGTGGGCATCGAACAGGGTGGCGCCGGAGAGATCCGCACCACGGAGGTCGGCTCCGGTCAGGTCGGTGACCCACAGTTTCGAGCCGACAAACTTGGTATCACGAAGAATGGCATGGTTCAGGTCGGTGCCTTTCAGGTCCGAGCCCGAAAAATCTGCGCCCGTCAGGTCACTCGACGCGAGGCTGAGTGACTTGAGGTTCTGGTTGGTACAGACGGTGTGGGGGTCGAACGTGCAATCGCCGAAGCGATTCCCGAGCGACGTGTCGTTGCTACCGCACCCGACCAGCACCACGGCCGCGGCCCCGGCCAACAAGCTCGCAACGGCTCGGCGCATCGATCGACGGTAGCAACTCCGGCGTCGGGAACCTGCGCAGGCTCAGCCGCATCGATGCGGGAAGTACTGGCACTCCCGCCGGACTTCGGCCCGGGCTCGGCCGATCGCCCCGTCGACTTCCACGACCACCTCGGCATGGTCGGCCGCGCAATCGCACGTCCGGAGAACACCGCCATTGCTCGCGGCCATCGTCGCGGCGTCCGTCGTGGCGGCGCCGGCACCCTCATGGCGCGCCAACGCCGCAGCCGCGGCGAGCGCGACCGAGTCGGCGGCGGTGTCGGCTCGCGCCGCATTCCCGGCGGCGTGGCCGGCGCGCGCCGCGCCGATGGCGACCATCCCGGCCAGTACCACCACCGAGATCGTCAGCACCGCGATCGACCCACGCTCCGACCGGTTCATCGCTCGGTCCGGATCACGGCCGTGGCGTGCAGTTCAGGATCGGGGAACAACAAGCCGACCATCGGCAGATCGGTGTGGGAGACGTAGCGGACTTCGACGCGAATCGGTCCGCCGACTTCGGGCCGCGACCCGACCGAGACGTCGGCGTGCGAGAGGACCCGACGTGCAGCACGGGTTCCTGCGGCCGGATCCCGATCGACGCTGACGGCCCGCGCGGCTTCACGCGCCGCGTGGACGACGCCGACGTAATCGCGGACGACCAACGCCGTCTGCAAGACCGCGAGGATCATCATGATGACGAGCGGGAGCACGAGTGCGAACTCGACCGTTGCCTGCCCCCGTTCACGGGGGCAGGCAACGGTTGGGACCAACCGGGACGATCGCATGATCAGCCCGGAAGGATCTTGCCGATGAGCGTGTCGAACAACTTGCCGATCGCGTGGCTCTTCGTGGCCCACGTGATGACCAACGTTCCGATCGCGGCGGCACCGAGAATCACCAACGCATATTCGGCGGTGGTCTGACCGACCTCGGTCACGACCGCTCGCGTCCGACCGAACGCGGCGGACAACACACTGAGGAAATGACGCAGCATCTGCTGCCTCCTTGAGGAGTGGACGAATGGAGTTCGGGGGAAGTTCGGGGGAGGTCGCGGTCAGAGCCGCGACATCGCCGAGATGACCGCCGGCGCCACGGTCAACAGCCCGAACGCGGGCAGGACCAGGAGTACCAACGGAAAGAGCAGCTTCACGGGCAGCCTGCGGGCCCGCGCTTCGGCTTGGCGCCGCAATGCCGATCGGGATTCGTCGCCGAGCCGGGCCAGGGTCGGTCCCGCCGGCGCGCCGAGCCGGGCACTCGCGACCAGGGCATCGGCCACCGGGCCGAGGACCGGGAGTTCTTCGCCCAGATCGTGGAGCGCGTCGGCCAGCGCCGCGCCGAGCCGTACCGAGACGAGCGTGCGGCGGAGTGGCTCGACGATGAGAGGCGGACCCCACCGTGTCACCGTCTCGAGCGCGCCGGTGGGACTCGCGCCGGCGCCGAGCGCGGCTCCGAGAAGGTCGAGGACGGTCGGGAGCTCACGCTCGAACCGTGCTGCCTGTTTCCGGCCGCCGCGCACCCGTACCAGCCCGCGTGCGACGCGACCCACCGGCCCGCCGTCCCACCGCGGTCTCGACGCCGGCGCCGAACGCGTGACCGGTCCGAGCCGGTTTGCCACCACCTCGCGACGGGCTCGGACAACGAGTGGTGCAGCCAACATCGCGCCCCACGCCAGACCGCAGCCCACCGCGAGTACCGCCGTCACGGCGCGGTCCCGAGCAGCGCGTGCATCCACCATGCCGCCAGACCCTCGAGGGTCAGACCGACCATGAGGCACACGAGGCCTGGGCCGGTCGAGATCAACACGTGGGACGACGCCGGATCGGCGGCGGTTGCGAACACCAGGTACGCAATCGGTGCCGACCCCACGACCACCGCCGAAACCCGCGCCTGCGCCGAGAGGGCACGGGCCTCGCCGAACGCCGCGTCGTCGTCCCGGAGCGAACGCACCACACCGTCGAGCGCCATCGCCGCGGACCCACCCGTCGTCGCCGCCATCGCCAACGCACCCGCGGCGGCCCGCACTCCGCTCACCGGGCGTTCGAGCACCCACTGCGCGAGGGCGTCGTCCAAGGCCGCCCCCAATGCGAGGCGGGCATCGATGCGGGCGAAATCGGGCTGGAGTGGTCCGGTACGCACGGCGCCGGCCCGCAGCGCATCGGTCACGGTTCCGCCCGCACGTAACTGCGCCACCACGTGATCGAGCACGCCGGGCAGCGCCGAACGCGCGGCCCGATCCGCCTGCCGGGCCTGCCAACGCAGCCCGATCGGCGGGCCGGCGAGGGCGACCATCACCGCCGGGATCAGCAACGCCGGCGCGGCGACCGCCGTCAACCAGGCGGTCACCCCGATCCCCAAGACCCACCATCGCACAGCCGCGTCCGGCGTGAGGGCGATGTCGGCGCGGGCCAGCACGGTCGAGAGTCGGTCGGCGACCCATGGCGGAACGACCGATCGCGGCGGTCGGAGCGTCCGCGATCGGTCGGCAGCGGGCGTCCGTCGGGCGGCAGTCATCAGCCCGAGACTCAGGGCGGTTCCGCCGACGGCCACGGGAACGACCATCAGGTTCACGATGCGACTCCGCGCCGCGGTGGGCGAACACGTTCGCCACACGCGACCAGCTCGCCGTGCCGGCGTTCGAAGATCGGGCGCACTTCGAATCCGCCGTCCGTTCGATCCGCACCGACTTCGACGATCGCCTCAATGCGTCTCGCACCGGCACCGGTGCGCCCGACCTGGACCACGATGTCGATTGCAGCCCGGATCTGGTCACAGATCGCCTCGTGCGGCAGCCCGGCGTTACCGAACAGCGCAAGCGTCGAGATACGCCGCAGCGCGTCGAGCGGGCTGTTCGCGTGCACGGTCGACAACGAGCCCTCGTGCCCGGTGTTCAGAGCCTGCAGCAGGTCGAGCGCCTCGGCGCCGCGCACTTCTCCGACGACCAGCCGGTCGGGCCGCATACGCAGTGCCGCACGCACGAGATCGCGCACCGAGACCGCACCAACACCTTCGGCATTCGCGGGCCGCGCCTCGAGCCGGATGACATGATCCCCGACGAGCCGCAGCTCGGCGGTCTCCTCGATGGTGATCACACGATCGGTCGGTCCGATGAAGCGGGTGAGCGCATTCAGCAGCGTGGTCTTCCCCGAACCCGTTCCGCCCGAGATCAAGACGTTCACGCCCGCGTCGATCAGCCGCGCGACGGCGTCCACCACCGGCGGGTCGACGCCGAACCCGGCCAGCTCGACGCGACGGGCGGCGAACCGCCTGATCGTCACGCACGGTCCGTCGATCGCGAGCGGCGGGATGATGGCGTGCAACCGAGATCCGTCGGCCAACCGCGCCTCGACCATCGGCGACGACCGGTCGAGACGGAGGCCGAGCGGGGCCAATACCCGCTCGACGAGCCGGACGATCCCGGCGTCGTCGACGGGGAGCCGCACCGCCTCCACCACGCCAGCCCGCTCCACGAAGCAGCGACCGGCGCCGTTGACCATGATCTCGTCGACGGTCGGATCGGCGAGGAGTGGTTCGAGCACGCCGAGTCCGCGGACGGTGTCGAGCAGCTCCGCGACCAGGGCATCCCGGCGCGGCTTGGCCAGTAGTGGGTCTTCGGCCGCGACGAGGCTCTCGACTCGGGCCCGCACGTCGCCGAGCGGCGCCTCGACCAGCAGCTCGGCGCCTTCGGTGACGAGCAGCCGTTTGTGCACGGCGAGGCGGATGGCGTCCTCGCGGTCGACGACCGGCGTCGTCGTCACGCTGCCACCCCCCGCCGCGTCCCGCCGAGCCCGAGCTCACGCAGTACCGAAGCCGCCCCGCGAGCGAGCGGTTCCGGGAGTCGGGTCGGGAGGGTGCCGGCATCGACCGCGCGACAGATGGCATCCCGCGTCGGGATCCGAGCCACGACGGGGCGGGTGAGGACCTGGGCCACGTCGGTGGGCCCGAGCGACCGCCCGGGCTCTTGGACCACCACCACACCGAACGCTCGGGACGTCAACGGGTTGCGGACCGCGCGCCGCAGCGCGACGTAACACTCCCGCATCACCATCAAGGATGCGTCGGAGACCTCGACGATTGCCCGGGCGGCGGCGGAATCCGGAACGCCGACGTCCACGACCGTGGTCGGGCCGTCGCGCAACGCAACTGCGAGCGCAGCGCCGGCTTCGGCCGCAGCGACTGGTTCGAGCACACCGGCAATGCGCCCCTGCGGGAGCAGCGACAACCCGGGGACGATCTCGACACCGAGGCGGTCGAGCGCGTCGGTCGGCGCGGTCGCGCCGAGCGCGAGCCAGTCGGCGATGCCGGTCTCGGGATCGGATCCCAGTCCGAGGATCGCGGGCTGGTCCCCGCACAGATCGACGAGACGGGCCGAGCCGTTCGCACGGGCGAGCGCCAACGCGCATGCCGCGGCAACGACGGAAGTACCGGAGCCACCCTTGGGTGACCAGAACGAGAGAAGCGACATCCCCACTCCAGCGAGTCGGCGCGCAGAGCGCGCGCGAGCAGAACGGACTCGGGGAGTGACGGGGGAAGGTGTCGCACTGTGCCGGATCTCCGCGAAGGTGTCAAGAGGTATTTTTCGCCTACCCGCGTCGGCGGCGATTCGAGGCCGTAGTCTCGGGCGCAATGGCCGGCGCCGCATTCTTCGACCTCGACAAGACGATCATCGCCAAGAGTTCGGTGCTGGCGTTCGGCAAGCCCTTCTATCGCGAAGGTCTGCTCTCGAAGCGCACGATCGTCAAGAGCATGTACGCACAGATCGTCTACATGCTCGTGGGCGCCGACGAGTCCAAGATGGAAGAGGTGCGCGAGGCGATGCTGTCGCTCACCCGCGGCTGGGACCAGGCCCACGTCGCCTCGATCGTCGCTGAGACCCTCGACGAGATGATCTCGCCGATCGTGTTCGCCGAGGCGCTCGAACTGTTCGAAGCGCACCATCGCGCCGGGCGCAAGGTCGTGATCGTCTCGTCCTCGCCCGAAGAAGTCGTCAAACCGATCGGCCTGTTCCTCAACGTCGACGACGTGATCGCAACCCGAGCCCGCATCGACGACGACGGCGCGTACACCGGCGAGTTGGAGTTCTACGCGTACGGACCGTTCAAGGCGCAAGCGATGCACGAGTTCGCCGAGCGGACCGGAACCGATCTCGCCGAGTCGTACGCATACTCGGACAGCGTCACCGACGTTCCCATGCTCTCCGCGGTCGGACATCCGGTGGCGGTGAATCCCGACAAGGACCTGGCCAACGAAGCCACCGAACGTGGCTGGGAGATCCGCCGGTTTGCGCGTCCGGTCCGATTGCGCGACCGCGTCCCGGTGCCGCCGAAGGGCCCGACGATCGCGGTCGGGACCGTCGTTGCCGTCGCCGGCGCCGGCATCGCGGGCTACACGTGGTGGCGGCGCCACGCGCAACGTCTCACGCAGTGACCGGACTCGCGGCGGTCGCGCTCCTGCCCACTCCGCTTTCGCCACTCGATCACCTGGCGCAGGCACTCGGGACCTCGGCCCGGCTCTCGGTGAAGCGCGACGACCTCACCGGTCTCGCACTCGGCGGCAACAAAGCCCGGAAGCTGGCCCTCCTCGTCGCCGACGCCATCGATCACGGCGCCGACTGCCTGGTGACCGGCGGCGGCCCGCAGAGCAACCACGCCCGGCTGACCGCAGCCGCGGCACGAGTCGCCGGCCTCGATTGTCAC
Organism: Acidimicrobiia bacterium; assembly: GCA_038209455.1. GTDB lineage: Bacteria > Actinomycetota > Acidimicrobiia > IMCC26256 > JAENVU01 > JAENVU01. The sequence goes on along the minus strand of JBBQXR010000055.1, from coordinate 2,594 downwards.
CTGGTGCTCGGCGGTCGGCCTCCCGCGGATCACGACGGCAACCTCCTGCTCGACGACCTGCTCGGCGCGTGCCTCCACTTCGACGGCGGCGACCAGTACTACGAGGTCGAGACGGCCATCGACGCGCTCGCCGCGCGGCTGGCAGCTGCCGGTCACCGGCCGTATGCGATACCGGTCGGGGGCGCGTCCACCATCGGAGTCGCGGCGTACGCACTCGCCATCGACGAGTTACGGCTCCAGACGAAGGAACCTGATTGGATCGTCGTCGCCGACGGTTCGGGTGGCACCCACGCCGGCCTCCTCGCCGGCCTCGGTGCGGACTCTCCCACTCGTGTGCTCGGCATCGACGTCGGCACCCGGCCCGACCTCGACGTGCGCATTCCCGAACTCGCCGCGATGGCGGCGAACCATCTCGGACGCGGCGCGCCGAGCGGCACCGTGCTCGTCGACCACGACCATGTGGGCGCGGGGTACGGGGAGATGTCGGACGAGTGTCTCGCCGCGCTGCGGTTGTTCGCGCGGACCGAGGGACTGCTCCTCGATCCGGTGTACTCCGGCAAGGCGGCAGCTGCACTGGTCAGCGCGGTCGGCGACGGCCGGATCGGGGAAGGTGACCACGTGGTGTTCTGGGCGACCGGCGGCGCACCCGCGCTGTTCGCGCACCGCTACCAGGCCGCGCTCACCGAGCCATGACGCGAGTCGAGCGGGCCCCGGTAGGACCCGCTCGATTCAGTTCACATTTCGGGGTGTTCGGTCAGGCGTCGCCACGAACCTTGTACGCGACCGCCGCACCGAGCACTACGACAACGAGCAGGAGCAACAACTTCTTCACGGGTGTTCCCTTTCCGCCTGAGGGTGAGCCAAAACCCTACCGCTTCAATGACATGGCAGGATGCGCTCGGAGGTGAACGGGGTCTGGTGGCCCCCCTCGTCTTCAAAACGAGTGGGACGGGCGATCCCCGTCCGGTGGGTTCGATTCCTGCCACCTCCGCCACCGAACCGACGGCCGTACGGTCGCCGGACCCCCGACGAGGAGCAAGCACACCATGGAGTACCGCCAGTTCGGCCGGACCGGAACGCGAGTTTCGGAGTTGTGTCTCGGCACGATGACCTTCGGCAACGAAGCCGACGAGGACACCAGCAAGCAGATCGTCGACCGTTTCATCGATGCCGGCGGCAACTTCATCGACACCGCGAACGTGTACTCGCAGGGCGTCTCCGAGCAGATCACCGGGCGGGCCATCGCCGGCAAGCGCGACCAGATCGTCCTCGCCACCAAAGCCCGATTCGCCATGGGCGGCGACACGAACGCATCCGGCTCGTCGCGCCGCAACCTCCGGGCGGCGTGCGAGGCGTCGTTGCGCCGGCTCGGCACCGATTGGATCGACCTCTACCAGGTGCACATGTGGGACAAGCACACACCGCTCGAGGAGACAATCTCCACGCTCGACGACCTCGTCCGCGAAGGAAAGGTGCGGTACGTCGGCGCGAGCAACTTCGCCGGCTGGCATCTCGCGAAGGCACTCGGCGTCAGTGCGCTCCACAACTGGGAGCCGTTCGTATGTCTCCAACCCGAGTACTCCCTGATCACGCGTGACCCCGAACGCGAGCTGATCCCCCTCTGTGAGAGCGAAGGACTCGCGGTGATTCCGTGGAGTCCTCTCGGCGGCGGCATCCTCACCGGCAAGTACCAGAAGGGCGCCGACTTCCCGAGCGGGACGCGCGGGGGCGACAGCGAGAACCCGATCACGTTCACCTACCGGCTCGACGACCGGGCGTGGAACATCGTCGACGCGGTGACCGACGCGGCGGCGAAGACGGGCAAGAGCGCGGCGCAGATCTCGCTCAACTGGGTACTCAACCGGCGCGGGGTCACCGCACCGATCATCGGCGCCCGCAACCTCACCCAACTCGAGGACAACCTCGGCGCCGTCGGTTGGCAGCTCGACGACGAGACGGGCAAGGCGCTGGCCTGGGCGAGCGCGTTCCGGCTCGGGTACCCGTACGAGTTCATCCAGTACGCCGGCTGAGCCGGTCCCGAGAGGAGTCCCATGGAGTTGCGTCAGCTGGGCCGCACAGGCGTGCGGGTCACCGAGACGTGCCTCGGCACGATGACCTTCGGCCGCGAGACGCCCGAGGACGAGAGCAAGCAGATCCTCGATCGCTACCTCGACGCGGGTGGCAACTTCCTCGACACCGCCAACGCGTACAACCGCGGCGCGTCGGAGGAGATCCTCGGCCGCGCGCTCGGCGGCCGACGCGACCAGATCATCCTGGCCACGAAGTGCCGCATGCCGATGAGCGGTGACACCAACGACCATGGTGCGTCCCGCCGCGTGATCCGTCGGCAGGTCGAGGAGTCCCTCCGGCGGCTCCAGACCGAGTGGATCGACCTCTACCAGATCCATTGCTGGGACCGCGACACGCCGATCGAGGAAACGCTCTCCACCCTCGACGACCTCGTCCGCGAAGGCAAGGTCCGGTACATCGGCGCGAGCAACTACACCGGCTGGCAACTCGCGACTGCGCTCGGCGTGTCGCACACCCACGGTTGGGAGCCGTACATCTCGATCCAACCCCAGTACTCACTGGTG
>JBBQXR010000054.1:0-12544 GCA_038209455.1 Acidimicrobiia bacterium | reverse complement strand
TGGAACGCCAGGTTCTTCTGGAGCTGGTTGATCGACCCGTAATCGTCGGACGTCCGGGCCTCGTCGAGCTTCTCGAGCGCCGCGTTGGCTCCGGCCACGTAGGCCGCATGGTGCTTGTCGTGGTGGAGTTCGAGCACCTCGGCCGAATAGCTGGGCTCGAGGGCGGCGAGGTCGTAAGGAAGTTCGGGCAGGGTGTACGCAGGCATGACGTTGCTCCCATTCGGAGAGGCAGGCTCGTTCCGAGTCGCGGGGTAGCCTCCCACTAATGACCGAGCACCCTCGCCGCATTGATCGTGTCCTCGCCGAGAGTTTCCTCGCGGGGATCGCCGAGCAGTCGGTCGACGACCTCCACGGCATGGAGCGGGAGGCGCTCGAGATCGAGACCGAGATCTCGTACGTCCGCCGTCTGGCCCAGGGCCGCATCGACATCCTCGAGGCGGAACGGGACCGGCGGGCCGCCGGCGGCTCGCTCGGCGATCTCATCGCCGCGCTCCCCAAGATTCTCGCCGACGAGGGTCGGAGCGGACAGGCCGGCACCCGGGCCCAGCCGCTCCTGGCGCCTTCGGGCAGCATCGAATGGAATCGGGGGCTCGAGCGACTGGTCTCGGACGCGACCCTCGTGAACCTACCGACGATCAGCGACGCCGAGCTTCAGGCCACGCTGAGCCAACTCCGCGAGTTGGAGCAGGACCTGTCGACCCGACGCCGTGCCCTGCACGGGGTGATCGATGCGCTCACCCACGCGATCGCCGAGCGGCTGGCTGCGAACTCGACCGGATGAGCGCACCGACGGACGCGGTCGAGGCCCGCCTGCGGGATCTGGGCGAGTTCATCCGGGACCAGCGTCGGAACGACCGGCTGTCGCTCCGCAAGCTGAGTGAGCTGGCCGGGATATCGAACCCGTACCTCAGCCAGATCGAGCGGGGCCTGCGCAAGCCGTCGGCCGAGATCCTCCAGGGGATTGCGAAGGGTCTGCGGATCTCCGCCGAGTCCCTCTACGTCCGGGCCGGCATCCTCGACGAGAAGCCCGATTCCGACCTCGTCGCGGCGATCATGGCCGACACCACCCTCACCGAGCGCCAGAAGCAGACCCTCGTCGACGTCTACCACTCCTTCTCTTCTGCCCGTCCGGCTCAGCCCATCGAGGGCGGGTAAGGCTCCGTCCCAAGGGCTTTGGGACGCCTCCCGGTCTGCTCGCCTCCGCCGGCTCCGGCTCGGTTCGGCGCTGAGTTCGCCCAGTTGCTGGGCAACCCTCCGGGAATGGTTGTCGGGGGGCCTTGGTTAGGATCGAGGACCCCATGTCAGTGCGCCGTCTCGCCGTCCTCTCTGTTCACAGCTCCCCGCTCGCGCAGCCTGGCGCGGGTGATGGCGGGGGCATGAGCGTCTACGTCCGGGCGCTGGCGTCGGCCCTGGCGCGTGCGGGCGTCGAGTGTGATGTGCTCGTCCGGCGGGAGCATCCCGCCCAGCCCGACTCGGTCGTGGTGGAACCGGGTTTCCGGGTCGTGCACCTCGATGCCGGGCCGGCGGCCCCGGTGTCCAAGCACCAGCTCATCGAGTTGGTGGAACCGATGGTGGCGGCCACCCTCGATCTCGTCGATGGCGGCGTGACCTACGACGCCGTCCACGCGAATTACTGGGTGTCGGGCGCAGTCGGTCATCGGTTGAAGCACGCACTCGACATTCCGCTCGTCGCCACGTTCCACACGTTGGCGCGGGTGAAAGCAGACGCAGGGATCGACGACGATCCGGAGCTGCGGGCGAGGATCGAGCACGAGATCATCGCCTGCGCCGATCTGATGTTGGCGTCCACTGGCTCGGAACGTGACCAGCTCGAGCAGCTCTACGGCGCGGCCGCCGAGCGCATCGAGATCGTCCCTCCCGGCGTGGACCACGAGATCTTCCACCCGGTCGACGCGTCCTCGCGGGCCCGCGAACGTCGGTCGCTCGGACTCGGTGCGGGTCCGGCACTGCTGTTCGCCGGCCGTATCCAACCGCTCAAGGGTGCCGACCTCGCGGTGCAGGCGCTCGCCGAACTGGCCGATCCCGACGCGGTCCTGCTCATCGTGGGTGGGCCGAGTGGTCCCGACGGTGACGTCGAGCTCGACCGGCTCCACGAACTCACGGACAAGCTCCACCTGACGGGCCAGGTCCGGTTCGTCCCGCCGCAGGCGCACTCGGAGTTGGCGCGGTACTACCGGGCGGTCGACGTGTGCCTGGTCCCGAGCCACAGCGAGTCGTTCGGGCTGGTGGCCCTCGAGGCGGCGGCGTGTGGAACGCCGGTGGTGGCCGCAGCGGTCGGTGGTCTGCAGTCCCTGGTGGACGACGGCGTCACCGGGTTCCTCGTGGACAGCCGGGATCCCGTCGACTATGCCGCACCCATCGAGGCGATCCTCCACCGGCCCGAGATGGCCCAGGCCATGCGGCTCGCCGCCGAACGGCGCGCCCGGCGCTACGGCTGGAGCATGACTGCGGCGCGACTCCGCCGCCTCTACACGGACCTGCTCGCTCGCGAGCCCGTGTCGTGTCGCTGACGCCCGATCCGGAAGTTCTTGCGGCCGTCCACGAGCTGGTCGACACGCACCTGTTCGGTCCCATCGCGGCGGAGCCGGCTGTCCAGCACGTCGAGTACGACCCGGAGCTGCGTCGTTGGTACGTGCGGTTCGGGTGCGACGGCCGGGACGCCGCCACCATCTACTTCGACCTGCACCAGCGGACCCTGCGCTACGAGCTCTATTTCCTGCCCGCGCCGGCGGACGCGTCCCGCCTGCCGGCGCTCCACGCCTGGCTGTTGCGCCGAAACCACGATCTGTACGGCGCCCGCTTCTCGTTGGGCCCGGACGGCGACGTGTACCTCACCGGGCGGGTCGCCATCGAGCACCTCACCGAGGAAGAACTGGATCGGATCATCGGCGTGCTGTTCGAACTCACCGAACGGTGGTTCCAGCCGGCGCTGTCGATTGCCTACCGATAGGGCGCGGATGGGCCGCCTGCATCATTCCTTTCCGTTCGTTTGCCTTGAGTTGCCTTCAACTGCGATTCCCCATAGAGTCACGCCCCTCACCACCGACGGGTGGCGGGAACTGAGAGTCGGCCCGAGGTTCGAGCGGCCGCTTCGCTCGGGGAAGTGCGAAGCGACGGTTTGGTCCTCGGGCCTTCTCGCGTCCGCCCTCGGCGTCCGCTCCGCCGCTGCTCTGCGCGCTCGGCCGGGAGTCGGGCCGTAACCTGAGCCGGTGGAACACATGGCGGTGCTCGGCGGCGGACGGATGGGCACGGCGTTGGTCGCCGGGCTCCTGGATTCAGGACTGGATCCCGAGCAGGTCGCCATCGCCGAGATGGACCCGGGCCGGCGCCGTGAGCTCGAATCCGAGTTCCCCGGGATCCGGGTCGGCCCGAGCGCGTCATGGGTCGTGGGCGAGGCCGATGTCGTGGTGGTCGCGGTGAAACCCGGCGACGTCGCGTCGGTCCTCGAAGGGGCGCTCCCCACCCTGCCGGCCGACGCGCTGGTCGTGTCGATCGCCGCGGGGGTGGGGCTCGCGGCGCTGGAATCAGCGGTGCCCGGGCGGGCGGTGGTGCGGGCGATGCCGAACACCCCGGCGCTCGTGCGAGAGGGCGTCGCCGCGATCGCCGGTGGCACCCTCGCCACCGATCTGCACCTCGAGACGGCGCGCCGCCTCCTCGCCGCCGTGGGCACCGTGGTCGTCGTCCCCGAGCGACTCCTCGATGTCGTCACCGGGCTGTCGGGGTCCGGCCCCGCGTATGTGTTCCTCGTTGCGGAGGCCCTCATCGAGGCCGGGGTCCTCAATGGTCTGCCGCGTGACGTCGCGACCACGCTGGTCCACGGGACGATTCGGGGGGCAGGGGTGATGCTGACCGACAGCGGCGAGACTGCGGAGCAGCTCCGCGCAGCGGTGACCTCGCCGGGCGGGACCACGGCCGCAGGTCTCCGCGAGCTCGAACAGCACTCGGTGCGCGCCGCGATCCTCGACGCGGTGACGGCCGCCACCGAGCGGTCTCGTGCGTTGGGCCGGGCCTGACCCGACGCCGGCGTTCCGAGGCGGGACCCGTCCCGTTCAGCCAGTACCGTCGACGGCGTGCCGGTCCCCGATTGCGTCTCCTTCCTGTCGGACTACGGACACGTCGACGAGTTCGTCGGGGTCTGCAAGGCCGTGATGCTGGGGATCGAGCCGAGTCTCACGATCGTCGATGTCACCCACGAGATTCCGGCCCACGACATCCGCGCCGGTGGCCTGGCGTTGGTGCGGGCGGTCCAGTACCTGCCGGACGGCATCGTGCTCGCGGTGGTCGATCCGGGCGTGGGGACCGAGCGCCGGTGTGTGGCGGTCGAGACCGAATCCGGCATCTTCATCGGACCGGACAACGGACTGTTGGCGCCCGCGGTCGCCATGGTGGGCGGCGCGCGTCGAGTGGTCTCGCTCACCAACGAGGAGTTCCAGATCGCGGCGCCCGGGCCCACCTTCGCGGGGCGTGACGTGCTCGCGCCGGCGGCCGGGTTCCTGGCGCGTGGCGTCGGGCTCGACGACCTCGGTGAGGTGGTTGACCCGGCCGGACTGACCCCTGGTCTGATTCCTCTCCCGAACGTGGAGGACGGCGCACTTGTCGGCGAGGTGTGGTGGGTCGACCGCTACGGGAACTGCCAGCTCAACATCGGACCCGAGGAGCTTGCCGCGCTCGGCGCGCAGCCGGGCGACTCGTTCGAACTCCGCCTGTCTAGTCGTGCCCGTCAGGCGCGCTGGGTGCGGACCTACGCCGATGCCAAGCCGTCCGAACTGGCGCTCGTCGTCGACTCCTACGGACTCGTCTCGGTGGCCCTCGACCGCAAGTCGGCCGCGTCCGAGTGTGGGCTCCACGCCGGCGCGGCCGTCACCATCGTCCCCCCAGGAGCGCAGCCATGAGACCGGGTACCACGATCGCGATCGTCGCTCTGCTGGTGTTGATCCTCACCGCGGGGCTGCTGCAGTTCGTCGTCCACCTGAACCCGTAAGGCGACGCGACACTCGCGGAATCAGACCGCGCCGAGCGCGCTGACCGCAACCGGGTTGGTCGTGGGCTCGTGGCTGCCGCCGGCCGGCTCCTCGCTGATGGCGAGACGATCGGCGTGGCTCGGGATGTGGAACGTGCGCCCGCGCGGCGAGCGTCCGAGGAGCCCGGCCGAGTGCATCGGTGACGTGGCCGTCGGTTGGCTCCAGAGTTGGTAGATGTGCCCCGGGGCCGGCGTGGGGAGCGAAGCGGTCCGGATCGTGCCGTTGCCGTTGCTCTCCACCCGCACCACCACCGCGGTGGTGCCGTCGGGAGCTTTCAGGGCGACGTTCCGGGCGGGTGAGCCCGAGTCCTTCAGGATCACGCTGCCGATCCCGATGGCGGTCCCGACCACGATCAGGACCGCGGCGGCGACGGCGACGAGCCGACGCCAGGTGTTGGCGGGTCGTGCAGCGGGCCGTTTCGACTCGAACGACGTCAGGGAGACGATGTTGGCCGCGGGTTCGCGGTCGGCGGAATCGTGGTCGGGGGAATCGTGGTCGGGGTCTGGTGCAGCCTCGGGCCCGAGATCCTGTTGCATCTCGGCCTTGATCGCGTCCCACGATGCTGCGCTCGGGCGTGGCGAGGCATGGCTAATCCACGCGACCGCGTGTTCCAACTGGTGGAGTTCGGCGCGCGCGTCGAGGTCTTCGAGGACGAAGGTCTCGACCTGCTCCCGCTCGTCGTCGTCGACCGCGCCGAGCGCGAACACGCCGAGCAGCTCTCGCAGTTCCTCGGGGGTCAGTCGTTCGTCCACTGTTGCTCCCCGAGGTCAGCGGCGACGAGGCGGTCGCGCAACCTTCCGAGTCCAGCCCGGATCCGGCTCTTTACCGTACCTTCCGGCACCCCGAGGATGATTGCGACGTCCTTGTAAGGATGGTGGCCGTAGTACGCGAGTTCGATGGCTTCGCGTTCCCCGTCGGGCAGTCCGTCGAGCGCGTCGCGCAGGTGATCGGCGATGGCGGCGTCCCAGACTTCGGCGGCCACCGGATCGGCGTCGGTGCGGTCGGCCGGGGCGGTGCGCGTCTCGAGGCCGCGACGCGAGACGTCGCTGCGGATTGCGTCGATCGAACGACCGTTGGCTTCCATCAGGAGGAACGACCGCAGCGCGCCGCGTTCGGGGTTGAAGCGTTCGGGCGCCCGCCACATGCGGAGGAACACCTCTTGCATGACCTCTTCGGCGAGTGCCGGCGACTGGGTGACGCGACGGGCGACACCGAGCACTGCACTCGAGTGACGGCGCCAGAGGATCTCGACCGCCTCGGGCCGACGCCGTGCGACCTCGACCACCAAGGCGGCGTCGTCGAGTTCATCGAGTCGGCGGCCGCCGATGTACTCATCGCTCACGTCGGGCCGACGCAGATCGGGGTGGTCACGTCACTGGTTCGGAACGGATGGGGGTCACGGATGACGACCACCCTAAACCGACCCGGAGAGGTGCGTTCAGAAGATGCGGTACGGCCCCTGCGCGTAATGCCGGACGGCGCTGAGTCGGGTGTCGCCGTGGTGGTGGGGTCGGCGATGTTGGTTGGACGACCGGACCGGGAGCCGGCTGTTCGGCATCCAACCCTCGAGCGTCAATGCGCCGGGCTTCACGGCCAGCGGCAGCCACACGGGCGGCGGCGGTGGTGGAGGTGCCGGGACCGCGGCCGGCGCAGATTGCGCCGACCGCGGCCGTCCCGGCGACGAGGTGCCGGCCGCAGGTGCGGACGTGCTTGGGGCGGGCTGGGAGGCTGATTCCATGAACACCTCGGAGACGAAAAACGTCCCGTTGGCGTTCACTACGCCCACGCCCACGTACCGGAACCCCGGATCGGTGAGATTTCTGTAGTGCTCGGGTGATGCGACGAGCGCGTTGTGGATCGCATCCACGCTCGGGCCTCGCCCGACGTTCTCGCCGAGTCGCACCCATTCGGAGGGAGCGCCATCGGAGAGGTTCGAGTGGCTGATGTCGCCGACCGCGGCCATGTGCTCGGCCCAGGCCTGCGCTTTGGCGACGAGCGTGCCGTTGACGCTCAGGCTGGGAAGCCCCAGCGAGGCGCGTAGCCCGTTCGTACGCCCGACGAAGTCAGAAGCAGCCCCCGGATCGCTCGCAGCCCCCGCCGTTGCCGACGGAATCCAGAACGAACCAACAACCGCAACTACGACGAGTACGCCGTATACCGCCTTTCGGAATCGCATCGGTGCCTCCCATTTCGCCCCGTTGATTTCCGATTTCTCTGTTCGGCTGCAGTCATCGGCGTGGGGTGTCTCAGGCTTGAGCGCGTCTTTCCGGTTTCCGCACGAATCGCCCTACGCTCGGCCGATGCGGTTGGACGCAAGGGATCTCCCGGTGCTCGCGTCGGCGGACGTCGTGGTGGCCGGTGGTGGTCCGGCCGGGCTCGGAGCCGCGTTGGCGGCAGCCCGGACAGGCGCGAGCGTCGTGTTGATGGAGCGCTACGGATTCCTCGGCGGCAACTTCACCGCCGCCTCGGTCGGCACGATCTGTGGCCTGTACCTCGACACCGGCTCGGAGTTCGACTTCGTCGTCGGCGGAATCGCTCGCGAGTTCGCGGATGCCCTGGCCGCGGCTGGGGCCGGGGTGGGCCCGGTGCCGTTCAAGCGGACTGCCGTCTTCGTCTACGTCCCGTGGGCGGCGAAGCGGTTGGCCGATCGGCTGGTGGGCGACACCGAGGCCATCGACCTGCTGCTCCACACCCTGGTGGCCGGCGCGATCGTCGAGGACCGGCAGATGCGGGCACTCGTCGTCGCCACCAAGCGCGGGCTCCAGGCCGTCAATGGTTCGGTCTTCATCGACTGCACGGGCGACGCCGACGTCGCCACGTTCGCGGGTGTCCCCACCGAGTTGGGTGGTATCGGCGGACGGCAACACGCATCGATGCAGTTCATGCTGCAACACGCCGACCCCGAGCGTGCGATGGCCGCGATCGCGTCGCTCGGTCCGGCCATCGACGCGTACGGCGCGGACCTCTCGCGCGATGGCGGTGCGCTGATCCCCACGCTGCGCCCCGGCGAGTTCATCGGCGCGATGACACGTGTTCGCGATCGTGACGGCTCACCCGTCGACATCACCGACGTGCGCGCGGCAACCCGGGGTGAACTCGAGGGTCGTCGCCTCGCGGAGGAAGCGGCCGAGTTCGTCCGCGCCCACATCGACGGTTTCGCCGACGCGTTCCTCGCCGACACCGCCGCCACGTTGGGCGTCCGCGAGACCCGCCACATCGTCGGAGCCAGCACACTGACCGGCGCCGAGGTGGCCGCCGGCGCCGCGCAACCCGACGCCATCGCACGCGGTGCCTGGCCGCGTGAGTACCACGTGCACGATCGCTCGACGGAGTACGAGTTCCTCGATCCGGGTGCGGCCTACGACATCCCCTTCGGCGCGTTGCGCGCGGCCGAGGTCACCAACCTGCTCGTCGCCGGTCGGTGCATCTCGGCCGACCACGACGCCCTCGCGTCGACCCGGGTCATGGCGCCGTCGATGGCCATCGGGCAGGCCGCCGGGACCGCGGCGGGGTTGTCCACCCGATCCGGCACCACGCCCGATCGCACCGATATCGCCGAACTCCAAGCCGAACTCCGAGCCGCCGGCGTGCTCCTGGAATGAACGGTCCGGCCGACGACCCGCCGGGGAAAGCTGGCAGACTCTCCCGCCGTGAACCTGGTCTCGATCCTCCTCCGCCACGCCGAACCGCGTCCGGACGCCGTCGCAGTGGTCGAAGGCGATCGCGCGGTGTCGTTCGCGGAACTCGAGGGCATGGCGGCGACCGCCGCCGGGTCCCTGGCGCGGATGGGCGTCGAGCCGGGCGATCGGGTGGCGATCGCCGCGTGGAACGATCTCGCCTTCGTGCAGGCGTACCTCGGCGCGCTCTGGTGTGGCGCGGTCGCCGTGCCGATGAACCCGGGCGCGCCGGCCGCGGCCCATCAGGCCGAGGTCGAGCGGGTCGGTGCCAAGGTCGTGGTGTGTGGCCCGGGAGCGGACCATCTCGTCGGGCTGCCGGGCGCGGTTGTCGCGAGCGCGCTCGCCACCGGTGAGCCGATGCAGGCCGAGGTCGAACGCGACGACGCCGAACTCGCGGTCTTGTTGTTCACGTCGGGGACCGCGGGTGCGCCGCGTGCCGCCATGCTCACGCACGGCAACCTCGCGGCCAACATCGGTCAGGTGCAGTCGCATCCGGGCCTGCAGGTCGGGCCCGAGGACGTCGGGCTGGCCACCCTCCCGTTCTTCCATGTGTTCGGGCTCAACGTCGGTCTGGGTGTCGCGCTCTCGGGTGGCATGCGCTCGGTGCTCCTCCCGCAGTTCGACGCCGCGCGCGCCGTCGCATTGGTCCGGTCCGAACGGGCGACGATCGTCGCCGGAGTGCCGGCGATGTTCGCGGCCTTCCTCGAACTCGGAGCGTTCGAGGCGCCGGCCGACGCGTTCACGACGATCCGGCTCGCCGTCTCCGGCGCGGCCGAGTTACCCGCCACGATCGGCGAACAGTTCCGTGCCCGCTTCGGCGTCACGATCTACGAGGGCTACGGCCTGACCGAGGCTGCGCCGATCGTGTCGACCACCGCGGTCGACCGCAGTCCGCGTTGGGGTTCGATCGGGCCGCCGCTCCCGGGCGTCGAAGTTCGGTTGGTTGATGCCGAGGGCGGCGATGCCGCCGTCGGGGACCCCGGCGAGATCTGGGTCCGGGGTGCCAATGTCTTCGCGGGCTACTGGAACGATCCCGAAGCCACCGCCCGAGTCCTCTCGGACGGCTGGCTCCGCACCGGCGACGTCGCCGTGGCCGATGACCAGGGATTCCTCAGCCTGGTGGACCGGATGAAGGACCTCATCATCGTCTCCGGGTTCAACGTGTACCCGGCGGAGGTCGAGGACGCGCTCATCGAGCATCCCGACGTGCTCGACGCGGCCGTGGTGGGAGTACCCAATCCGAGGACGGGCGAGGCGATCGCGGCGTTCGTGGTGCCACGGTCCGGGACGACGCCGACGCTCGCGAGCCTCCGTGACCACGTGGGCCAGCGCCTCGCTCGGTACAAGGTGCCCACCAGCGTCGAGCTCATCAGCGAGCTGCCCCGGAACCAAGCGGGGAAGGTCCTACGGCGCGAGCTCGGTGGACGCGACTGACGCACGGTCCGCGTCAGGCACGGTCGCTGGCGGCGGCTCGACTCTGGGGGGTCGTACTGCGGATGCGGCGACGAGGAACCCGGCGTAGATCACGCTGATCCCGATCGCGAGGGAGATGACGAAGGCTTCGTCCTTGCCGGCGATCCCCTGGATGAGTCCACCGCTCGACAATACGAGCGTGCCCAACGCGATGAGCAGGTTCGCCCCGGCGCGCCGGCCGTTCCCGGGGACGGATCGGTGGCGTCCGAACCGCCAGGCGGAAAGCAGCGCGCCGCCGATGATCACCGTCGCGCCGAGGCCGTTGCCCACCCCGGCGAGCACCCTCGGCAACACTCCGAAGACGTCTTTCCCCACCGGAATCGCGGTGCCGTGCACGGACTCCATCGGCGCCGCGAGGAGCACCCCGGTCGCGACCCCGGAGACGAACACCAGGATCCGTTCGACGCGCCGCGCGTGCGCGGGGGTTGCCAGCAGGTACACCGTGCCGAGCGCCAGCCACGGTACTGCGAGCACGGCGCCCAACAGGTAGAAGAAGCGGAAGGTTCCGTTGTCCCAACCGGTCGACGCTCCGGTGGCGAGCGCGGCCGAGGCCAGCGCCACGAAGGCGAGGGCGATGGTCCACACCCGGTCCTGGGAGCGGTGGTCGCGGGTGGCCCGCACGAGCGTGGCCTGCGCGAACAGGGTGGCGACGGCGGTGGCGAGAAAGGCGAGGCCGACAACCATGGCCCGGCGAGCGTACGCGTCCCCGGCGACACCCCTCCCGTCGGCGTTGCCGACGGGATCGCCGGGGCGCCGTGGGTCACAGATTTCGGCCTCACCCGCTTGTGAAGAACGGCACGAACCCGGTGTAGTTTGGGCGCTGATGGCCGCGGCACCTCGTCGTGCGCCCCGACCAGACGGGTCCCGGTGGCACAACGATCCGGTCCTCAGACCAACGCCCGGAAGATCCCGAGCGCCGCAGTCGCCCGGCTCCCGCTGTACTACCGCGCGCTGGTCGAGACCGCGGACGACTCGATCGACACGGTCTCGTCCGAGCGCCTCGCCACCATGGCCGGCGTCAATGCGGCACAAGTGCGCAAGGACCTCTCGTACCTCGGCTCTTACGGAACGCGTGGCGTGGGGTACGAAGTGCCCTTTCTGCTCGATCGGATCTCACGTGAACTCGGGCTCACCCACGATTGGCCGGTCGCCATCGTCGGGGTCGGCAACCTCGGTCACGCGCTCGCGAACTACGTCGGGCTCACCGAGCGCGGCTTTCGCGTCCTCGCCCTTGTCGATGCCGACCCGGCCAAGGTCGGCGCCGAGGTCGGCGGCCTCCAGGTCGAGCCACTCGACGACCTCGCCGCGATCGTCCGCAGCCGTGGCATCACCATCGGGATCATCGCGACCCCTGCGGTGGCGGCCCAGGAAGTGGCTGACGAGCTGGTGGAGGCGGGGGTGCAGTCGATCCTCAACTTCGCGCCGGCCGTGATCGCGGTGCCCGATGGCGTCTCGGTGCGCAAGGTCGACCTGGCCACCGAACTCCAGATCCTCTCCTTCTATCAATCCCACCGCCGCCTCAAGGAGCGGGCATCGTGAGCGGGGGAAGATCGTGAGCGACACGCGTCCGAACCTCGTGGGATACCCGGCCAACTTCATCGTGGCCGGTCGGCGGTGTCTCGTGGTCGGGGCCGGACGTATCGCGGCCCGCAAGCTCGACGGCCTGCTGAAGGCCGGGGCCGAGGCCGTCGTGGTCGCGCCCGATGCCGTCGAGTCGATCCGCACCCTGCACGAGTCCGGTCGCATCGAGTGGAAGCCGCGGGGTTTCGTTCCGGAGGATCTCGACGACGTGTGGCTCGCCATCACCGCCACGGCCGACGCCGCGGTGAACCAGGCCGTGTTCGACGCGGGCGAGGCCCGTCGGGTGTGGGTCAACTCGGCCGACGACCCGAAGAACTGCTCCTTCACCCTCATGGCCACCGTGCGCCAGGGTGATCTGGTGGTCACGATCGGGACGAATGGGCGGAGTCCGGCGCTCGCGACCTTCCTCCGGGACCACGTGAGTCACGAGATGGGTCCCGAATACGAGCGTCTGCTCGAGATCCTTTCGGAAGCTCGGGAAGCCTTTCGGGCCTCCGGGCGTTCCAGTGAGGACGCCGATTGGCAACGCGCCTTCGATTCCGGCATTGTCGAGATGGTTCGGTCCGGTCGTGAGGCCGAAGCAAGGGAGTTGCTCCGCTCGTGTCTGTGATCGTCGTCGGGTTGAATCACCGGACCGCTCCGGTCGAACTCCGTGAGCGCGTCGCGGTTCCCTCCTCAGGGATGGTGAAGGCGCTCCACGACCTGTCGAGCCGGGAGCACCTCGCCGAGGTCGTCCTGCTCTCCACGTGCAACCGCACCGAGATCTACGCG
>JBBQXR010000053.1:0-12775 GCA_038209455.1 Acidimicrobiia bacterium | reverse complement strand
CGACCACGCGATCGATCTCGTGCGCCTCGTGCGCGAGGTCGGCGACTTCGCGATCGGGGTGGCGGCGTTCCCCGAACCGCATCCGAAGTCCGAGTCGCTTGCGGCCGACCGCGCCCGCACCGCGGAGAAGCTCGCCGAGGCCGACTTCGCGATCACCCAGTTCTTCTTCGACGCCGAGCACTACTTCAATCTCGTGGCGTCGCTGCACGAGCTGGGTGTGGACAAGCCGGTGATCCCTGGCATCATGCCGGCGACCGCGATCAGCAGCATCAAGCGCATGACCGAACTGCAGGGTTCGGAGTTCCCGAGCTGGCTCGCCGACAAGCTCTACGCGGTGCAGGACGATCCGGAGGCGGTCTTTGCGGTCGGGGTGGAGGAAGCCACGAAGTTGTCGCGCGAGCTGCTCGCGGGCGGCGCGCCCGGCCTGCACTTCATCACGCTCAACCGCTCGCGCGCGACCGGCATGATCTACGACAACTTGGGACTTACGCCCGCCGGCTGATCGCTTCGGACGCGCAGGTCGCGTGGCCCTGAGCGCCGGCCGTGGCGGGCGTGGCGGGCGTGGATGCCCGACCGATAAGGGTATTTCCCGAGGTTTGTCAGCATCGATAGGATGCAGGCCAACTTGATCGCCTGGGTGGGAGAGCGAGAGGCATGTACGACGGGGCAGCGGGGCGCGGCGGATTCCGTCGTGTTGTCACAGTGTTCGCGTGCCTGGCGTCGCTCGTGGCGGGGGGATTGGTGGCCGTTCCGACGGCATCGGGATCCGGGCTCGGGAGTCCGGCGGTCACGTTCACCAACGCCACGGACTCGGGGATCTCGTATCCGGACTCGGTCGCCGCCGGTCCCGACGGTGCGATGTGGGTGACGAATCCCGGCAACAACTCGATCGGCCGGATCACCACGGCGGGGGTAGTGACGAACTTCTCGGGCGCGGGCATCAACTATCCGTTCGAGATCACGGCCGGCCCGGACGGGAATCTCTGGTTCACCAACCAGGGCGACGGTTCGATCGCCAAGATCACGACCGCGGGTGTGGTGACCAACTTCGGTGCCACGCCGGGCACGACCGTGCAGGGCATCACCGCCGGCCCCGACGGCGCGCTCTGGTACGCCAGCGGCGGTGACGACTCGATCCGTCGTATCACGACCGCCGGCGCGATCACCGTGTTCCACGACCCGACGATCGACTTCCCCGAGGGCATCACCACCGGTCCTGACGGCGCGCTCTGGTTCATGAACAACGACGGGAACTCGGTCGGACGGATCACCACGGCGGGGCTCGTCACCAACTACAGCGACATCTCGATCCGGGGTCCTTCGGGGATCACCACCGGTCCCGACGGCGCGTTGTGGTTCACCAACAACGACTCCATCGGCCGGATCGACCCGACGACGTTCGCGATCACGAGCTACACCGACGCCTCGCTCGGCCACCCGTTCCGGATTGTCACCGGGCCCGACAACGCGTTGTGGTTCACGAACAACGACGGCTCGATCGGGCTGATCACCACCGGTGGTGTCATTACCAGCTGGACGAACGCGACCGTGTCCCAGCCCGCCGGGATCACCGCCGGGCCCGACGGCGCGCTGTGGTTCACCAACCGCGGCAACGACTCGATCGGGCGGATCACCACCATCGGCGCGATCAGCAACTTCGGGCGTACGTACACCGGCCAGCCGGGCGCGATCGTCCTTGGCGCGGATGGCGGCATGTGGTTCACAGAGTCGGCCGACAACGCCATCGGCGAGATCGCGGCGAACGGTGCGCTGCGAACGTTCGTGCACTCGACCATCTCGAACCCGACCGGCATCACGGCCGGGCCGGACGGCGCGCTGTGGTTCTCGAACACCGGCAACAACTCGATCGGACGGATCACCACCAGCGGCGTGGTCACGAAGTTCACGTCGCCGTCGATCGGTGCACCCGGCTCGATCTCGGCTGGCTCCGGTAGCTCGCTCTGGTTCGTCAACCGGGCGGGGACCGATGGGGCGCGGATCACGACGGGCGGAGCTGTCACGGAGTATCCGAGTGTCTCGGGCAACTTGCGGCGGGTGGCGGCAAGCGGGCCTTACGTCGTTTCATTCAGCGAGGGCGTACCGCATCCACGCGTCCACCTGGGCGGGCTCGTCGGCGCGAACCACGACGTTCTCAGCAACGCCTCACCACTCAGCGGATCGGCGATCACTGATCCCGATGGATTGTTGATCTCACCCTCCGGCGATCTCTGGCTCGTGAACCGCGACGACGGGTCGATCGTCAGCCGCAGAAGCGGCACCAATAGCGTGATCCGGTACCCGTCCAGTGCACGAGGCGAGATTGTTTTCGGTCCCGACGCGGCTCTGTGGGCGCCGACCGCCACGGGATCGGTGATCCGCATGACCCAGGCGGGCGTCGCCACCACCTACAGCGATCCGTTGCTCACCGACGCCAACGCCATCGGCGCGAACTCGAGCGCGGTGTTCATCGGCACCAGCAACGGCATCGTGCGCGGCGCGGTCGGGCCGATCCCACCGGGCATCACGATCAAGCCACCGAGCGGCTTCTCGCCCGGCAACGTGCTCGACGTGATCACGAAGTTCACCAGCACCACGATCACGGCCGGGGTCATCACCACGTCGGTCAACTACGACGTGGACGGGACACCGGTGACGTCGAACAGCAACGCGCCGTATTCCGTGACGGTCGATCCCACGGCGCTGGTGCTCGCGGCGGGGTCACACACCCTTCACGCGCTCACGACCGACTCGAACGGTCAGACCGGCACCGACAGCATCACATTCAGCGTGCCGGCATCGTCGCTGTCCCTCGGCCCGTCGCCGCTCGCACCGGTCGGCAGTACGGCCACCCCCGGCCCCGGGCTCCACGCCGGCTGGACCGTGCCGGTGACCAACACGTCGGGCGCAGCCGCGCACGGCGTCCGCGTGATCCTCGACGCGTCCGACGGCAGCGGCCCCATCGACTTCGACACCGCCGCGATGCCGGGATGCTCGTCACCCGGGCCTGGCGGACCGACCACCTGCGTCGTCGGCGAGGTTGCCGCCGGCGCCACCGTGAACCTCCCCGCGCTCCTCACCACCGAGGGCCGCACCGGCGGGACCGTGCTCACCGGCCACGCGAGCGCCACGGCGTTCAACGGTTCCGGCGCCGGACCGATCACGCTCGACGGCATCACGATGGTCGTGCCGCCGCCCAACGTGGCCCAGGTGATCGCGGTAGCGAGCCCGACCACGGCCAAGGCCGCGACGGTCGTGAACACGACCGCGCCGGTGACCGGGCTGAACCCGGCGTTGATCAAGGTCGCGATCCCACGGAAGGTCGCGCCCGCCTCCGTCGGCATGATGGCGATGCTGCGCGCGACGAGCCTCACGTTCGGGTCCGCGCTACGAGCGGCGGCGACCACCAGCACGAAGCCGGTCGCTCCGCCCCCGGTGTCGGTCACGTTGTATCCCGCGGATCGGACCTCCGGAGACACGGGACTCTGCCCGCTCAGCTGCCGCGGGAAGATCTCGAACGTGCTCGGCGATTTCTCGCATTTCAACGACCAGCTGCACCCGATCAAGGTGACGCTCAAGGTGTTCCTTCCCGGTGCGACGGCGTCGACCATCGGCGAGCTCGAGATGGAGAAGCCGGGTGGGTCGGTCGTGCAGCTGTCGGGTCTCGGCGGCCAGCGGTGCGTCAAGAGCGGAACGGGAACGAGCGCGCACTACAACACGCCGTGCGAGTTCGGTACACCGAAGGTGGCGACGGTCCGTGCAACGGTCTCGTCGCCCGCCGGCGTCAGCGTCCAGGACACCATCTACTTCACCGGTGCCGATCCGAGGTTCGCCCGACGGTGACGGACGTTTCCTTCGGTTGGTCGTTCCATGCCACGGCCGTGCCATGACCGATCCGGAGTGTGGTGAGAACGAAAGCGGGGACCGGGTAGAGCCCGGTCCCCGCTGACGGTCACTGGCGGAGGGGGTGGGATTTGAACCCACGGTGAGTTTCCCCACAATGGTTTTCGAGACCATCCGATTCGGCCGCTCTCGCACCCCTCCAGGCGCACCCCGAATGGCGCGAGCGGGTCAGTGTACCGACCGGACCTTCAGCCCCTGCGGGTCGTGAAGAACGTGCGCAGCAGCTCGGCCGATTGGTCGGCCAGGATGCCGTGGTCGACCGGGCACTCGTGGTTGAGCCGGGGATCAGCCAACAGGTGGTAGCGGCTGCCGAGCGCCCCGGCCTTCGGATCGTCGGCGCCGAAGACGACGCGGCCGATGCGGGCGTTGAGCAGCGCACCCGCGCACATCGCGCACGGTTCGAGCGTCACCACCATCACGCAGTCGGTGAGCCGCCAGGTGCCGAGCGCAGCGGCGGCGTCGCGGAGGGCGAGCACCTCGGCGTGCGCAGTGGGGTCGTGCGCGAGTTCGCGTTCGTTGTGACGGCGGGCGACGACCTCGCCAGTCGAGATGCGGGCGACGACGGCACCGACCGGCACGTCGTCGTGCTCGAGCGCAGCTCGGGCCTCGTCGAGCGCGAGGTCCATGAGCTGCGCGATCCGGTCGGGCTCCACGGTCCGAACCTAATGGTCCGCCGCATCGGGCCCCGGGTACGCGACGAGGCGCGGGTCCCAGCACCCGCGCCTCGTCGTGGTTCGTCTTCCAGGCAGGACGCCCGGCGGATCCGGGTTTAGAAGAAGCCCGACTCCGTGATCATCATCTGAGCGAAGGCGATCCCGCCGCCGCTCTGGTAGTTGCACCACACGCTGACCGTCCCACCTGCGGGCGGCATCGTCACGCCGCCGTTCATGGTCATGGAAATCGCGGTCTGGCCCTGATCCGGTTCGGTCCGCCGGTCCCGGGTGCCACCGATGACCGCACCGTCGAAGCTCCGCAACTCACAGGCAGTCGACCGAGTCGCGCCGCCGAGGAAGAACCCCGGCGAGTCGACCGTGACCGTCGTGTTGACGATATAGCCGCCCTGTGGGAGATCCTTCGACGCCACCTGCACCAACCCATCGGGCAGTTGGACGTTGTTCCCGAAGGCGAAGGTCGTCCGCGGGAGTGCACCCTGTCCGGCGGGACCGGCAGGCCCCTGCGCACCCGTGGCCCCGGTCGCTCCGGTAGGCCCTGCCGGTCCTTGTGCACCCAAAGGCCCGGCCGGTCCGGTGGCTCCGGTGGCTCCGGTGGCTCCGGTGGCACCGGTCGCGCCCGTTGCTCCGGTGTCTCCCTTCACGCCCTTCTGGTTGAAGTCGAGAGGGACCTCGTCCTTCGGACACTTCCCCCCGAGCGCCACGTCGTTGATGTGCAACGGGCCATGCTTCTCTCCCTTGCTGACACAGCCGTGGATCACGCCGTCGGGTCCGGGGACCGATCCGGACGCGATGCCGAGTGCGGTCGCAGTGACGGCGACGACTGACAGGGCGATGGCGGCGCTGGCGCGCCGCCCCCGCCGGTTGATTGCTCCCATGTGTGCGCTCCCGTGTGGTGTGGTCGACCCCGCCCGTTGTCCGGTTGGCCGAAGGAACGCAAGGTAGAAAAGCCGCGAGGGCCTGGCATCCGTCATCTCCACACGTATTGAGAGGATCAGTCGCTCGAACCGTTCCGTTCCGCCATGACGGCTCCGAGTTCGGCCCGAGACCGGATCCCGAGCTTGCGGTAGGCGCGGGCCAGGTTGGACTCGACGGTCCGGCGGCTGATGAAGAGCTGCGTCGCGATGTCGGCGTTCGTGAGGCCGGTCGCGGCGAGCGTCGCGACCCGGAGTTCGTTCTCGGTCAGGTCCGACGGGGCCCGACGGACACCGATGCGCCGCAACTCGGATTCGGCGCGTTCCACCCAGAGCCGTGCGTCCGTGGCGGCGAAGATTTCGCGAGCCTGCGCAAACGTGTCGCGTGCGGCACGGCGCTCACCGCGCCGGCGCTGGAGCTGGCCGAGCACGAACAAGGAGCGCGCACGTTCGAATGGCAGTGGCAGACGCTCGTGATCGATGAGGGCGGTCTCGGCCGCGAGCAGCGCACCGTCCAGATCGCCGCGCGCGGCAAGCAGCAACGCTCGGCTGCGGCCGGACGTCGCGAGGACCCACGGCCGGTCGAGGCGGCGTCCGAAGTTCGAAAACTCGTCGAGGAGTCGTTCGGCCCGGTCGAGATCGTTCGTGCCGATCAGCGCCTCGATGCCATCGGGTACCGACATCGCCAGTGGCCATTCGTACACGGCGCCCGCTTCCAATGATTCGAGCAGCGGCGCAAGTCTCGCACTGGCCGCGGCCGCGTCACCGCGAGTCGCGTCCACCGCGGCCAAGACGTAGAGAGCCTGGGCCACGCCGGCGGTCCAGCCGATGTCGGTCGAGATCGTGAGGCACTCCGTGCCGGCGCGTTCCGCAAGGTCGAGGTCGCCCTGCGGCGTGACGATCAACGCCCGTACGACGAGACCGAACGCCCGGAACACCGGTTGCTGCGTGAAGTCAGCGGCATTCAACGCGTCGTCGATGTGTTGCGTCGCGGCGCTCGCATTGCCGGCCATCCATTCGACGCCACCCAACCAGACCAGGACCCAAGGAAGGTCGGTCTCCGCCCCTCGATCGGTGATCGTCGACCGCAGCGATTGGAAGAGCGTTCGAGCCTCGTCGATGCGGCCGGTCCACGCGTAGATCTGAGCAACGTTCATCGACGCGCGGATCTGGAACGCCACCTCACGATCGGGATCCTCGAGGGCGAGCGCGCGCTCGAGTTCGTCGACCTGCATGCCCTTGCCGCCGACGAACCGGGCGATGGAGCGGGAGGCCAGCGCCGCGGAGATGAGGCCATCGGGTCCGATCCGCTCTGCCACCGCGAGCGCTCGGTCCGCGCAGCGTTCGACCTGGTCGGCGTCGAGGAGGCCCGTTGCGATCAGGCTGAGTTGGAGATCGATCTCGGCCGCCTGGTGCGTCCCGGTCTCCACGTCCGCGCGGGCGGATTCCAGGAGTTGCACCGCCTCGGCGATGTCGGTGCCGATCGAGCACTCTGCGATCAGCTGGTTGGCCGAGGCCCGGATCGCCGATGGTTGAACGCCGGCCACGATGCCCTCGGCCAGCTCACGGGCGCGCGCCGGATCCCCGGACGTGAGGTGATGGCGTGCGGATTGGAGCACGCGCATCCAGTACGGCCCCTCGCGGCTCGACGTCTTCTCCAACGACCAGTCGGCCAGTTCTGCGGCGACGTCGGGCGCGCCTCGGCCTGACGCGGCCGTTGCGGCGGAGTCGAGGAGCGCCGCTACTGCGTCGTCGAATCCGACCGTGGCGAGCGCGCGATGACGGACTCGCTCCTCGGGATCGGAGACGATCGATGCGAGGTCGGCATGGAGGTGGCGGAGCTGCGGCTGACCGATCTGCTGGTACACCGCCTCCGCGTAGAGGGGATGCGCGAACGTGACCGTCCCGTTGGCATCTATCACGACCATGCCGGCGCGCTCGGCAGCCTCGAGGGCGTTCGGTTCGATCTCGCGACTCGTCGGTCGGGCCAGTGCGCTGGCTCGGGCCAGCGCTTGCTGCGTGTTCGTCGGGAGCGACCGAAGCCGGTTCACCACGAGTCCACGGATGTCCTCCGGAACGGGAAGCGCCGTTCCTGTCGAGCGCTCGCCGTCGCGTTGGAGGAGTCGACCGATCTCGAGCGCGGCGAACGGATTTCCTCGCGTCGCCTGTTCGATCCGTGTGGCTAAGCGACCCGAGAGCTTGAACGCGAGCTGGTCGTCGACGATTCGACTGAGCGCGCTCGCGTCGAACGGTCCAACCTCCATCGCAGTCGTTCCCTCCGGAGGCAACGCCGCGCTCCAGGACGCAATGGCGTCACGTTCACCGGCTCGCACTGTCGCGACGACCGCGACGTGTGAATCCGTGAGGCGACGGAGGGCGAACTCGAGCAGTCGCGTGCTCGGGCGGTCCAGCCACTGCAGGTCGTCGACCGCCAGCAGGACGGGCGCCGAGCGACTCGATTCCGTGATCACCGACACCAGCGCAGTGCCGAGGGTGCGCACATCGAGGGGTCGGTCGGCCGGGGCGGCGCGCAGCAGGGCCACGTCGAGGGCGTGGCGCTGGGGCTCCGGCAATGTCGCAAAGGTCGCGGTATCGACCGGCGCCAGCAGGTCCGCGACGCCGGTCAGCGCCAGCTGGGTCTCGGCCTGCGTCGCCCGGCACGACAGAACCTTGAACCCGGTGTCGATCGCGCGCGCCAGCGCCTCGCCCCAGAGCGTCGACTTGCCGATCCCCGGTTCGCCCTCGATCGTCAGCGCCGAAAACTGGTCGTGCGCCGACCGGAGGACGGCGTCGATCGTGCTCAGTTCCGCCTCTCGGCCCACCACGGACGCCCCCACCGGCCAACAGTGGCACAGCGCATTTGCTTCGGCGATGGGCCGAACGGACAGAATGACCTTGACAGGTGACCAAAAGGTCACCTATTATCAACGGGTGAGCGCACGCCGGAACTTCGAAGATCGAGGGAGCGACGATCCCGTGTTCAAGGCGCTCGCGGACCCCACCCGTCGCTTCCTGCTCGACCTGCTCTTCGAGCGGGACGGCCGGACCCTGACCGAACTCGAGTCGGGCCTGGAGATGACCCGGTTCGGCGTCATGAAGCACCTGCGCGTGCTCGAGGACGCCGGCCTGGTCCTCACCCAACGATCGGGGCGAGAGAAGTTGCACTTCCTCAACCCGGTCCCGATCCGATTGGTCCACGACCGGTGGATCGACAAGTACACCGAGCGCCGGGTTTCGGCGCTCGCCGATCTCAAACACACCCTGGAGGAAACCGCATGAGTCCCACCACGACCGAGACCGTCGTCCAGAAATATCGCGTGTACATCAAGGCCACGGCCGACGCGATCTGGGAAGCGATCACGTCACCCGAATGGAGTGCCCGGTACGGCTACCCGGGCCACAACGAGTACGACCTGCGTCCTGGCGGCGCGTTCCGGGCGCTCATGCCGGCCGAGATGGTCGAGCAGATGGGTGTCCCCGAGGTCGGGGTCGACGGTGAGGTCCTCGAAGTCGACCCGCCGCACCTTCTCGTGCAGACCTACCGGTTCTGTTTCGACGCCGCGCAGCAGGCCGAGGGCTTCCGTCGGGTCACCTGGGAAATCACCGAGGAGACCGCCGGCTACTGCCGCCTCGACGTGACCCACGACGTGACCGACGCGCCGATTGCTGCAGCCATGCTCGAAGGCTCGGCGCCGTTGGAGCTGGGCGGTGGCGGTTGGAACTGGATCCTGTCGAGCCTCAAGACCGAACTCGAGGCGGCCAACCGCTGATCCGAATCCGATCGGTCAGGTCCGGGTCGCGCCACCTACTTCGTGGAGTTCGATCCCGTTCCCGGCTGGATCGGCGAGAAAGGCCTGGAGGTTGGCGGCGACGGGAATGGCGTCGCTGACCTCCAGGCCCCGGTCGCGCAGTTCCGCGATCGTGGCTCGGATGTCGGCCACCTGGACCGCGAAGTGCTGGCCGAGATTCGTCGGGGTCGGGGCCTCGATGAGGTGGAGTTGTTGGCCACCGAAATCGATCCACGCACCGCCGAACCCGAAGTCGGGACGATCGGTTCGGTGTGAGCCTCCGAGCACCTGGGTGTAGAACGCGAGCGCAGTGTCGACGTCGGTGACGTTGATCGACACGTGATGGATGGCGAGCGGCTGCATGCCGGTGATTCTCGGCGCGTGGCCCACTCGCCGCAACACCGGCGGTGACCCGGACCGGTGGGTTCGCCCGGCCGCACCGGCTGAGAGGCGCCAGGAGATCCGAGTACTCAAGCGCGCACGGCGTGCTTCCGAAGACCCTCGGTGAGGGCAGGCGATCGCCGCCGACCGCACTCGACGCAAGAATGCCGGGCGAGTGAAGAATCGCTGACGGAAATGGACGGGATCGGAGAATCGTCATGACGGGTCGTGGAGTGAGGGTGAGCGCTGGCGTGCTCGTCGCGGGAGTCGTGACGTTGGCCGGATGCTCGACGTCGAGCAGCAGTGAACTCGCACACGCGCGTCGTGCCAGCGTGAGAACTCGTGGCGTTCAGATCTCCGAGCACGCCTGGCACGATCCGGCCAAGCGACTCTCGACGGTCAACGGGCAGACACCACCAGGCCTTGCCACCTTCGCGAAGGAGCAGTCGGACGCGGTCAGGACCGCTGACACCAATGGGAACGTTGTGCTGACGCACCGCACGGTGCGCGCTCCGGGCACGCGGGCGCCGGTCCATGTGCACGAGCAGGGTGGGACCACCTGTCTCATGCAGGGTGAGATGACCCTGTACCTCGAGGGAGCGAAACCGCACCGAGCCGTGGCCGGTGAGTGCTACTTCATGCCTGGAGGGCGGGCGATGTCTGGTTTCAACTCGGGCGCGGTCGACGAGATCATGTTCGACTCATTCGTGCTTCCGAAGGGCTCGCCCGAGTGGGTGAATCTCGAGCTGGACGAGCCGGGACACCAATCCAAGTCCTGAGGCGGCCGTCACCAGTGCGACGGCGCTCGTCGTGAGATGCGCTGAGCGAGGAAGACGAACTCCAGGCCGGGTCGATCCGGAGCGTCCCTCACGGCCTCGAGTTGAAAACCCGCCGCATCGAGATTCGATATCTCTTCACGATCACGGAAGCGAACGGTGGATACCGAGACAAGCTCCGAACTGTCGTGCGCGAAGCGGAAGGCGTATCGGAGAGCGTCTCTGGTCGTGCCCAGCGTCCGCGACCACTCGTCATCTGTCGCGAAGACTCGGGCCACGTTCCCAGTCAAATGGGCAAGGTCAAAGTCGAGGCGCGGAGCACTCGACACGTCTCCCTGGATCCAGCGAACAAGTTTTGAACCAGACTCGATCCGGCCGCCGCCTCGCTTGACGCGGTTCCTCACGGAGCACTCTCCGACCGATCGGTAGGTCGTACGAGCCGCTGACAGAACCGGGGCTCGCTTGCCAATGGCGGGCGGCGTGGGATGCCGTTCGAACCCGACAGCCTGCGGGCGAGAGTGATGCGGCCGTTGGATCACGACCTTCAGGCCGCCTTCGGGCCTGTCGATGCAGCTGTCATGATCCACTCGAACCATCTCCTGCGACGCGCGCTTGTCGGTTGCCTGCTCGCGACCCTCGTCGGGGCGTGCGGCGGTACCGACGGGTCTCGGACGGCCGCGAAGGTCTTGCGCGACTCGCCCGTGAACTTCCACGCGAGCCAACCGTCAAGTCCGTCAGTGGGTCCATTCGGCGTCGAGAGCACGGCGCTCGGCGGTCTCGATGATGCAACGCGTCCGACGGTGAACTGGCGGCCGGAATCGTGGGTCGGCGACATCTACCTGCGACACAACTTCGCGACCGCTTCGGGTCACGATTCCGGCATGCCCGCATCGTCCGTCACCCTCGGGCAGATCGCGATTCCGGGAAGCCACGACTCTGCGGCGTACCGGACTGGTGACTTCGCCGGTCCATGCAACGACCTGAGCGATTTGGCGAAGAAGTTCGGGAAGCCAATGACCGAACGCTGGGCCAAGACCCAGCATCACGATCTGTACGAGCAGGCCATGCTCGGGGTGCGCTCGTTCGATCTGCGGCCCTACTACGACGGCAGCATCATCCGCACTTGCCACACTCTGGACACGGCCACGCTCGACCAGGCAATTGGTGGCCACAGCGGCCTGAATCGGTTCATCGCGGAGCATCCGGAGGAGCCGGTGATCCTCAACCTGTCGCACTACATGACTGTCGGCGCCAAGAACAGCGACGAATGGCGGCGGGGACTCGACAACCTCATCGACTATCTGAAGAACAACGTCTGTGACCACGCGTTGGGGACGACGCTGAAAGCTCGTGGCCCGGGGGGCCTTTGGACGACCGTCCCGGCGTTGATGACGGTTGGCGAAATGAATCGGCTCAAGCGCAACTACGTGGTCATGGCTGATGACGGGAACGACCTCTACCACTACCTCTCCACGCACGGTCTCGACCGGTGCGTCTTCAAAGCCGCGTCCAACTCGTCCAACGCGTACGCATTCCCCGACAGGAGCGAGAACGTGGCCGGTCGCACCGTGTCGCTCAACCTCTGGGATGCGCTCCTGCGGGCCTACGTGTTCGGCGATCAGGCGATCGGTCGCAGTGCAGTACTCGCAACTCGATCTGCCCTGCAGCAGTTCTTGATCAGGAGCATCGCCGGACGGGGAAAGGCCAAGCTGCACGACACCAACTACATCTGGTCGTACGAAACACCGAACATCGGCAAGGTCAAGGACATATTCCCGTCCGTCCCGTTCGTTGGCGACGAGGACCTCGGCCCTTTTGCGGTCCTGGTACTCAAGCAGAAGTACGACGACGGTCTGATCCAGATGACCGACCGCACCTCGGTGGACTGGACCTCGAACTGGCCCGTACCGTTTTCCCGAGGATCGGTCGCGGTCGGCCTGTTCGATGGAGGCGCCGACTTCGTCCAGCGTCTCGACCAGGCCGCGCGTGACGCGGGAACCAACGTGAACGTCGTCAGCATGGATGCGATCGGGACCTCACCCGGCACCCGCTCCGGATTCATTGATCCGCTGATGGCGCTGAACACCCGCATGGTCTGGTGACGCGACGACAAGCACGTTGAAGCGCCCGCCAGGAGCCGACTTGAGACGATCCACGCGGTCACGTACTCCGCCGCCGAAATCGCGGACGACCGCCGTAGCTGAGCGGAGGGAGAGGGATTCGAACCCTCGGTGAGTTTCCCCACACACGCTTTCCAAGCGTGCCGATTCGGCCGCTCTCGCACCCCTCCGGGCGCCCCGCGAACGGGACGTCGAAGGCGCTGATGGTACTGCCCGCCGTCGTAC
>JBBQXR010000052.1:0-12775 GCA_038209455.1 Acidimicrobiia bacterium | reverse complement strand
ATTACCGGTTTGCCCTGAGCCACACAGCGATCGAGTGAGATGAGGATGCGCTGGGCATCATCGATTGTGCGCAGGGCGTGTACGCCGCCCAACCCGGTGCCCGGCACCGCAAGAGTGCGTCGTTCGCGAGCCGCTCGCACCCGGCTTCGGACGCCACGATCACGACCGCGTCGTAAAGGACCGACGGACCACCGTCGATCTTCTGCTGCGCTTCGATCTTCGTTCCTTCGCTCGTCGTGAACCCACCCACGGTCGGGGCGACGAACTCGAGCGTGGCGCCGTGGGCCTTCACCCCATCGCCGAGACGCGAGAGCAGACCACCGTCGGCACCGTCGGTCACGAGCACCCCGAGCTTGCGTCCTGCGAGCGTGGCCGGCGGGTTCGCGAGCATGCTCAACGCCGGCGACTCCGGAAGATCGGTGCGCGTCTCGCGCGCGGCGGGCGAGGGTTCAGGCACCTCGGCGAGGCCGAGACCGGCGGCCACGGACTGCGCCAGATCGGCGTCCACGTTGCCGAGGTTGGCGACCATGCGGGCTCGAATCGCCGGCGTCTCCACCTTGCTCAGCTCGAACACGAACGAGTTGGCGATGTGGCGCTGCTCCACCGCGGTCTGGCTCACGTAGAACAGACGCGCCTGGCTGTAGTGGTCGGCGAAGCTCTCAGGTCGGATCCGACGCTTGTCGCCCGTCTCGGTCGTGGCGACACTGCGGAACCCGCGCTCCGGGTCTTCCCGCGGCCCACCGGCACCGTCGCTCCACGAGTTCGGTTCGTAGTTGGCCCGGCCCAAAGGTTGCACCGTGGCCATGTGCCCGTCCTGCTGGAAGGTGGCGAACGGACACTTCGGCGCGTTGACGGGCAGGTGCACGAAGTTCGGACCGCCGAGGCGCTTCAGCTGGGTGTCGAGGTAGGAGAAGTTGCGGCCCTGGAGCAGCGGGTCGTTGGTGAAGTCGACGCCTGGGATCACGTTCTGGGTGCAGAACGCCACCTGTTCGGTCTCGGCGAAGAAGTTGTCGACCACCCGGTCGAGGACCAACCGGCCGATGCGACGGATCGGGATCACCTCTTCGGGGATCAGCTTCGTGGGATCGAGCACGTCGAACTCGAAGCCGTCCGCGAAATCGTCGTCGAACAACTGCACCCCGAGCTCCCACTCCGGGAAGTCGCCGGCCTGGATCGCGTCCCAGAGATCACGGCGATGGAAGTCGGGATCGGCACCGTTGAGCTTCACGGCCTCGTTCCACAGCACGGACTGCATCCCAAGCTTCGGCTTCCAGTGGAACTTCACGTAGGTGGACGTGCCGGCGGCGGTGACGAACCGGAAGGTGTGGACGCCGAAGCCCTCCATGAACCGGAACGACCGCGGAATGGCACGGTCGGACATCGCCCACATCAGCATGTGGGTGGACTCGGGCATCAGCGAAGCGAAGTCCCAGAAGTTGTCGTGCGCGGTCTGGGCCTGCGGGAACCCGCGGTCCGGCTCCGCCTTGGCCGCGTGGATGAGGTCGGGGAACTTGATCGCGTCCTGGATGAAGAAGACGGGGATGTTGTTGCCGACGATGTCCCAGTTGCCTTCCTGGGTGTAGAGCTTCACCGCGAAGCCGCGGACGTCACGCGCGAGGTCGGGCGAACCGAGGCTGCCGGCAACGGTCGAGAACCGCACGAACGCCTCGGTACGGCGGCCGGCTTCCTGGAACGGGTCGGCACGCGTGATGTCGGTGAGCGGCTCGTAGTTCTCGAAGTATCCGTGCGCGCCGTAGCCGCGCGCGTGCACGATCCGTTCGGGGATCCGTTCGTGGTCGAAGTGGAAGATCTTCTCCCGGAAGTGAAAATCATCGAGCGCCGCCGGACCACGATCGCCCACGCGCAGCGTGTTCTGATCGTCGGCGACCGGGGCACCCTGCTGGGTGGTGAGCACCGGGTGATCGGCATCGGTCGTCTGGTGCGTTTCGCCCCCGGCTCCTCGCTCGATCGTCTGGTCGCCGTAGGTCACGGTCTCACGGTCGTCGCTCATCTCGATGGTCCTCTCGCCGGGTTCCGATCGCGCGCGTCGAGAGCCGTTACCCGGAGACCACCCGTCACAACCTTCCGGACGCGCAATGACACTCGTAGGCTCCGGGGATGCCGGAGGGAGACTCGATCGTCGGTGCCGCACGTCGGCTGGGCGCGGTCCTCACCGGGCGCTCGCTGGTGCGGGTGGAACTCCGGCGCCATGGATCCGGTCCCCGGCCCGGCGTGCGCGTCGAACGGGTGGACGCACACGGCAAGCATCTGCTGATCCGGTTCGACGACGGCACCACGCTCCGGACGCATCTGCGCATGAACGGCCGCTGGGACGTGTACCAACCCGGGGAGCGGTGGCGTCGGCCGGCCTTCCGGGCCCGGGTCGTCCTGGAAACCGACGAGCACGTGACCGCCGTGTGCTTCGACGCGCCGGAGGTCGAGATGTTGCGCGACGGACGCGACGAGCACGACCGGCTCGGCCATCTCGGCCCCGATCTGTGTCGACCCGATGTGGAGATCACGACGATCGTCGACCGCCTCCGCCGGGTCGACCCGACCACCGAGATCGGCATCGCCCTGCTCGACCAGCGCATCGCGTGCGGCGTAGGGAACGTCTACAAGAGCGAGGTCTGTTTCGCCTGCCGCGTCAACCCGTTCACCCCGGTTGCGGCACTCGACGACGCCACCGCGACCGCCCTCTTCACCACCGCGGCGCGCCTCCTCGCCGCCAATCTGGGACCCGGCCGGCGGACGACGTACGCGGGCGGCTACGGGGTCTACCGGCGAGCGCGCAGACCGTGCCCGCGTTGCGGCACCCTCGTCCTCATGCGGCGCCAGGGTGAGCAGGCACGGTCCACGTACTGGTGTCCCCGCTGCCAACCCGCGGCCGTCACGACCTGACGCGGCGCGAGTCGGAACGGAGCGCGTGTGGCATCGGTCCGGATCGGTTTGGGAGCGCCGCGCCCGGGTAACCCCTCCGGTGTTCCCATCCCCTCCCCCTGGAGTGCACCATGGCTACCGCTACCGCGCCCACGACCGCCCGCTCGTCGAGTTCGTCCCGACGGTCCGGCAACGGAACGGCCCAACGCGACGCGATCGCGATCCTGAAGGCCGACCACCGCGAGGTGGAGCAGTTGTTCAAGGCCTTCGAGAAGACCTCTGACCGTGCCGTCGCCGAACGCAAGCACATCGTGGAGACGATCGTCGAGAAGCTGTCGGTCCACGCCGCGATCGAAGAGCAGATCATCTACCCCTGGGCCCGGGCGCACATCGTCGACGAGGACGACCAGGTCCTCGAGGCCCTCGAGGAGCACCGCCTGGTCAAGTTCGTCCTCAGCGAGCTGTCGCTCATGAGCGCCGACGACGAACGGTTCGAGGCCAAGACGACGGTGCTCATCGAGATGGTCCGACACCACGTGAAGGAAGAAGAGTCCGAGTTGCTCCTCGACCTCCGCGACGTTGCGACTCGCGCCGAGCTGCTCGACTTCGGACGCCAGCTCGAGGCCGCGAAGAAGACCGCCTCGCCGAGCCCCGACCTCACCGCATTCCTCCCGGCCATCGGGAGCAGTGTCGGCGCCGCGATCGACCACGCACGCGATGTCGGTCGGGGTGTGGTCGAGAAGGTCGGTTCGCTCACCGGCCTCGACTGACACGAAACGGCGGTGCCGCCGTCGACGTTCCAGGGGCAGGACCGGAACGGACAGGCTGCACCGCCGTCCGTGGTCTTCCCGATATCCACCCGTTCCAAACCGGCCCGGTCGCGTTCTGCGACCGGGCCGGTACCGCGCCTCGACGATGACGAGCCGTCGGCCCGCAACGAGGGGTCCTAGATCGGGTTGGGGCTGTCCGGTGTCGCGGCCGGAACGTGGAGTTCTTCGGGCTCGAGGTCGTCAGGATCGTCGACGATCTCCGCGGCATTGAACCCACTGAGCACGTCGTGGTCGGTTCGGGTACTCGGCGGCGCTTCGTCGGCCGCTTCGGGCCGCTCGTTCGGATCAGGCATCACGCGGTCCTCCAGGCTCGGACACCGCCGGCGACCCCGGCGTGACGACGGCGTACCCGTATGACCGAATCATGAAACGCGCTCGGACGAGAACGGTTGGCGCGGCGCGCGAATGGGTACGACTTCCGTATCCATTTCCCATCTCAGGAGTACGAACATGGCACCGACACTCTCCGGAAAGCGCGTCGCCTTCGTCGTCGCCAACGAGGGCATCGAGCAGGCCGAACTGACCGAGCCGTGGAAAGCGGTGGAAGCCGCCGGCGGCGTCCCGCGCCTCGTCGCACCGAAGGCGGGTGAGGCACAGGCGTTCCACCACCTCGATCCGGCGGACCGGTTCCCGGTCGACGTCACCACGACCGACGCCGACGCGACCGAGTTCGACGCGCTCGTGCTCCCGGGCGGCGTGGCCAACGCGGACCAGATCCGCACCGACGACGCCGCGGTGCGATTCGTGCAGACGATGGTGGCCGACCACAAGCCGGTGGCCGTCGTCTGTCATGGCGCGTGGATCCTGGCCGAAGCCGATGCGCTCCGCGGCCGCACGCTGACATCCTGGCCCAGCCTGCAGACGGACCTCGAGAACGCCGGTGCGCAGTGGGTCGACGAGCAGGTCCACGTCGACGGGAACCTGGTGAGCAGCCGGAAGCCCGACGATCTTCCCGCCTTCTGCGAACAACTCGTCCGGTTGGTCGCCGAGGCCCCGGAGCGCCAAGCGACCGGGAGCAACCGATGACCGAGGCATCCCCGGATCCCACCGATCGTCCGGTCGAGGAGATCGTGGACGAGGCCCGATCCGACAATCCCGATCCGACTACGCGCCGCGAGACCCTCGAACTCGACCTCATGGAGGAGGACCGGTCCGAGGAAGGTGCCGAGGTGCAGATCGAGGAAGGCACATGAACGCTCCCGGGCCTGCTGACCGTTCCGAGGACGGGATCCAAGGCAGGTAGACTTTCAGTTCAGTTTCACATCCGCACCGTCTTTGCTGCCCTGAACCCTGCGGCGACTCGGTCACTCCTCTGGAGAGATCATGAGCGCAGCCGCAAGTCCCTTTTCGATCGGTGTCGGTGTCTCACCGACGGGTGCCACGCAGGTGAGCCTCAGGGGCGAGTTCGACGTCGCCGCCGCGCCCGACCTCCGGGCGGCCTTGGGCCGGATCGACTCCGAAGCACCGCTCACGCTGGTCATGAGCGAGGTCACGTTCTGCGACGCGGCCACGGTCGGGGTCCTGGTGGACGAGCGTGACCGGCGCGTCGACCGACTCCGCGTCGTCGATCCGTCCGCCCCGGTGGCGCGACTCGCGACCATTCTCGACCTGGCGTGGCTCGGCGACGATGCAGTCAACGCCGACGGCTCGGTCGCCGACCGGTGAACTCCCGTACCATCGAAGCTCGCGCCAGCGACGATCGGACTCTCCTGTCATGGACACCGTCGACCATCTCGCCCGGCATCTGGACCGCATCAAAGGTCTCGATCCCGACCTGGATCTCACGATCCGGCTCGACGAGACGCTCGCCTCGATCTGCGCGATGTTGCCGGTCGACGGAGCCGGCCTGATGGTGCTCGACAGCGCCGCCACCCTGCGGTACGCAGCCGCGTCGGACGAGACCGGCCGGCGACTCGAGCATGCGCAGGCCGAACAAGGCGTGGGGCCGTGCGTCGACGCCCTGCTCAACGACGAAGTCACCGACACCGCGGATCTGGCGACCGATCCGCGCTGGCCGGAGATCGTCGATCACCTCGTCCCCTATGGCATCCGCGCGGTACACGGCATCCCGGTCCACGTCGGCGGCATGACCATTGGTTCCTTGAACGTGTACTGGAGCCAACCTCGCGCCGTAGAGGCACATGAGGCCCATGCCCTCGGTGCGTTCACCACGGTGATCGAAGGCATCATCGGCACTGCCGTGCTCGCGCACCGTCGGGACGTGCTCGTGGAGCAACTCCAGGAGGCGCTCGACAGCCGGATCGTGATCGAACGTGCGATCGGTGTCCTCATGGGCCGCCACGACATCGCCGCCCCCGACGCGTTCGGCCGGATCCGCGGGGCTGCTCGCAACCAACGACGCAAGGCCCTCGAGGTCGCACGCGACGTGTGCGATGGCACCATCAAACTCTGATCGGAGCGTCCGCCGGTCGAGTTCGAGGCGAGACGGGTCGGCTCGAGTTACGACGTGGTGTCGCTCACGACCGCCGCGCCGAGCCGGGTGAGGTCGAGCATCCAGGCCACTCGGTCGTCGGGGTGCTCGATCGAGAGATTCATCCGGAGCTCGGACGCCATCTGGTGGACCCGGACCAAGGCGGCGAGTCCAGTGCTGTCCATGAAGACGAGGCGGGTCAGGTCGATGGTGAGCGCGTCGAGCGGCAACATCAGCAGCGCGCGCAGGTGACGCTCCAACCCCGGCGCCGACTCGATGTCGAGTTCACCCGCGACCGTCGCGATCACGCGCCCGGTCTCGTAGCTCACTTCGCACGTGAGGTCCCGGTCATCGTCCTCGGCGTCGTCTGCGTCCGAGCACTCCGGTGATCCTTCTCGCGTGAGTGTGGATCCGTTGTCCATGACTTCCACCGCCAGGCTTCGATGTTCGATATTGGTGATGGCACAGTGCCCGCGCGCATCGACGGCCAAACCTGCCCCGCCTGCCCGGTAGGTTGCGCACATGACCAAACCGGGTGCCGTCCTTTTCGACGCCGGTGGCATCTTCCTGCTCCCCCAACCGACGCGCATCGCCGGCGCATTCGCGCGCGCCGAGCTGCACGTCACCGCCCCCCAGCTGGTCGACGCGCACTACCGCGCCGCGGCGGAGTTCTCGACCACGCTCGATGTGGACGGCGACTGGTCGGGGAGCTGGCAGCGCTATCTCGACACCTACGTTGCGGCCTGCGCGGTCGCGCCCGAGGACCGCGAAGAACTGCACCGCCATCTCGACAGCGAGTTCGCCGATGCGGCGCTGTGGCTCGAGGTGATCCCGGAGGCCCGCACCGGGTTGCAGGCGATCGCCGACACCGGGGTCAGCCTCGGAGTGGTCTCGAATGCCGACGGCGAGATGGCGGCGCGGCTCCGCGCGCTCGAGGTCCTCCAGGTGGGTCCCGGTCTCGGGGTCGAGGTCGTCTGCGTCATCGACTCCGGAGCGGTCGGTGTGATGAAGCCCGACCCGCGGATCTTCGAAATGGCACTCACCGCGATGGGCGTCGAAGCGGCCGACGCCTGGTACATCGGTGACATGCCCGCCTTCGACATCGTCGGCGCCCGACGAGCCGGTCTTCGACCCTTCCTGATGGATCCGCTCGGATTGCACCACGGCGCGGACTACGACCGCGTCGGCTCGCTGGCGGAGCTCGCCGACCGGGTAAACGCAGCCTGAAGCCTCCCGTTTGCCGGGTCCGGCATCCGGGAAGACTGCGGGCATGGACCCCGAACGATTCGACCTCGACTCGGCGCGCCGCGCCGCCGCACGCGATCAGACGGCGATCTGGGTGGGCGAACTCCTCGCCAGCCCCGGCAGCGACAACGCCATCCTCGCCGCCGCCCTGGCCCAAGCGGAGCACTGGTGGATCGGTCCGGTGCAGGTTCCCGTCACCGACCTGGCGCGCCTCGCCGGACCCGAGGACGATGCCCTGGTCGAGATCGATTCCGACGAGTGGGAGGCCGACGTCACCGCCATGACCGAGAGCGTGGAGGACGGCTGGGAACCGCCCCCGCTGCTCGCCGAGCTCCAAGCGGGCAGACTGCTGCTCCAGGACGGCAATCACCGCTACGAGGCGCTCGTGCGCGAAGGCGCGGCTGACGCGTGGGTGCTCATCTACTGCGCGTCTCCTGCCGAACGGGCCCGGTACTTGCAATCAGAAGGGAAGTCATGCGCGTCCTCGTGACCGGCGCCACCGGATTCATCGGCAGCCACCTCGCAGAACGGCTCGGCGATCTCGGCCATGAGGTGAAGGCGATGACCCGCCACCCCGATCGATACCGCGGTTTCGGAACCGCGGTCGGCGGCGACATCGCCGACCCGGGAGCACTCGGTCGGGCCCTCGAAGGTTGCGACGCCGCCTACTACCTCGTCCACTCGCTCGACGCCACCGATTTCGCCGATCGGGACCGCGTGGGCGCGGAGAGTTTCGCGGCGGCCGCGGTTGCCGCAGGTGTGGACCAGATCATCTACCTCGGCGGTCTCGGTGACGACGG
Source organism: Acidimicrobiia bacterium (assembly GCA_038209455.1). Classification (GTDB taxonomy): domain Bacteria; phylum Actinomycetota; class Acidimicrobiia; order IMCC26256; family JAENVU01; genus JAENVU01. The sequence continues at coordinate 4,589 of JBBQXR010000052.1, read as the reverse complement.
CGACGACCTGTCGCCCCACCTGCGGAGTCGACGGGAGGTGGAGCACATCCTCCTCGACTCCGCGCCCACCACCGCGTTGCGCGCTGCGATCGTCGTCGGTGACGGCGGCATCAGCTGGGAAATCCTCCGGCAACTCGTGGAGCGTCTGCCGGTGATGCTCACGCCCCGCTGGGTCCAGACGCGTACCCAACCCATCGCACTCACGGATGCAGTCGCCTGTCTCGTCGGGGTGCTGGGCAAGTTGGACGCCGCCGATCGCGCCTTCGACATCGGAGGACCGGAGGTCACGACCTATCGCGACATGCTGATCACGGTGGCGCACCTCACCGGTCGGCATCGCCTCATCGTTCCCGTGCCGGTCCTCTCCCCCCGCCTCTCCTCGCACTGGCTCAACCTGGTCACCGATGTCGACATGACCACCGCCCGGTCGCTGGTGGACTCACTGAGCAACGAGGTCGTCGTGCGTGATCACAGCATCGAATCCGTGGTCGGCACCGAGCAGCACCCCTACCGACCGCTCACGTTCTCGGCCGCGGCCGCCGCCGCGCTCGCCGCCCGCGAGCACCGGCTCCGATCCGCCGCCACCCATGCATCGACCTGATCTCCTGGTGTCGAACGGCGCCCCCGTCCCGCTCGAGTCGGCACCGGCCTTGCGCCGCCGGCGGCTCGCAGTCGGTGCGACCCTGGCGGTCGGTGCGGTGCTGCTCCGGATCACGATCGTCACCCCCCGATCGTCGGTCCGCTTCGGCGTGGTGGGTCTTACTCTCGCCGCGACCTGGATCGTCGGTGGCCTGGCCGCCGGGCCACTCCGCGCGCCTCGGCCGAGCCGTGACCATGCCAACCGCCACGAACTGGTCGAAGGCGTAGCCATCGGCGTGGTCGCCTTCGTGGCCTTCCTCGGCGCCAACCTCGTGGCGAGGCACATCGCGGTCCTCGCTCACGCACTGGATTCGTTGTTGCCGCGGTCCAGCACCAGCGCTTCGGCCCTCGTCATCGCAGTGGTGGTGGCGAACGCCGCCGCCGAGGAGTACTTCTTCCGCGGCGCGCTCCACGCTGCCTTCGCAGACCTGCGGCCCGGACCCGCCACCGTCGTCGTCTACACGTTGGTCACCGTGGTCACCCTGAACCCGGCCCTGATCGTCGCCGCCGCCGTGATGGGAACCGTGTTCACGCTCGAACGACTCGCGACCGGTCGCGTCTTCGCGCCCGCAGTGACCCATCTGGTGTGGGGACTGCTGATGTTGCTCGCGTTTCCGCGCTGACCGCTGCGACCCGTCCGCCGGTATCCTCACTGCGGTGAGGGACGAGCAGCAATGGGAGACGTGCCCGCGATGCGGTCGCGATGCGCTCGTCACCTGGCGCCGGACCTACGTCCACAGCGGACACGGACGCCTGCGAGCGAGCGTGCGCGTCGATGTGCGTTGCGTCGACCCTGGTTGTACCGCCATCCGCTCCGAGTAGGTCGACACCACTAGCCGGCGAGTCGCCGGGCCGGGACGTCCAGCTCGGCCCAGACGACTTTGCCCGCGCCCTCGGGATGGGATCCCCAACTCCGGGAAACGGAATCCACGATCTGCATTCCACGACCGCCGATCCGGTGCCGATCCGGCGGGAGACAGGCAGGCGGTCGCGGGCTCGCGTCACGCACCTCGATCCGCACGCCGGATCCGGTGTGGATCAGGCGGAGGACGAACGACGAGTGCGCGTGGCGGATGGCATTGGTGGCCAGTTCCACGGCGACCAGTTCGACGTCGGCCACCGCGAGCGCCGGTGACCACTGCGCGAGGGTGCGATCAACGAGCTTCCGCACCGCTGCGAGCGCCTCCGGCTGAGCGACGAACCCGTGCTCGACGCGCTCCGAACGGGCGCGCGCCCGGCGCCGACCGGGCCCGGCGACGCCGCCCGACCGGCCCGGGAGGTGGGACATCAGCAAGCTGTTCACGGCGTGGATCACTGCGCTGGTATCCCGTTCACTGGCTCCGACGGGTGGCCTTCACCGCGGCCAGCTCGGCGTCGATCCGGTCGACCTGTTGCTCCGCGGCGGCCACCCGCTCCTCCTGGACGATCGCACTTCGTTCGGCCTGGAGCCGGTCCGCCCTCGCGGCGCGTTCCCGGCGGGTCGCAGCTCGTGCGGCCGATGCGCGCGCGTCGGCCTCGGCTGCGGCCTCCTTCGCGTGCGCGGCGGCCGCCCGTTCGGATTCCTCGTGCGCAAGTTCCTCCGCTCGACGCTTGCGAGCCTGCGTCCGGGCATCGACCTGGCGGCGGCGCTCGGCATCCGCCTCGTGACGCGCTTCGAGCTGGGCATCCGCCTCGGCCTCGAGCGCGGCGGCGAGGGTTTCGAACTCCTCACCCCGTCGCGACTGCCCGACGCGTGCCTGGGTCAGCCGACCGCTGTCGGCGAGCGCGTCATCGTGGGTGAGCGAGCCGACCACCTGCTTCACCGTGGCCCCGAACGCATCGAAGGCACGCGCGGGCGGCCACTCATCGGCCTGATCACCCCTCCGCAATGCGCGCTCGGCCACCGTCAGCGGCAATCGGGCTGCGGTCAACCCGCCGTTCACGAGGGTACTGGTGATGGTCATGCGGTTCCTTCCGTCGAATCTGCGGCGCGGTCGAGCACGGCTGCGGTCGCCCGCGACCGATCGGCTTCCGCTTCGATCGCAGCGGCTTGTTCTGCCGCACGGTCGTGTTCCCGTGCTGCCGCCTGCTCGTCGAGCGCGATCGCCCGCCGGGCGGACACCTGGTCCACCTCGGCGGCCAAGTTCCGCGCCGCGCGGCGGGACTCGATCTCCTCGGCCGCCGCAGCGGCATCCGCGTCGAGACGACGCTGACGAGCTTCGGCATCCTGTTCGAGCGCGAGTTCGTTCTCCGCCGCGATCAGGTCGCGTTCACGAGCCGCGAGATCCGCACGCGCCTCCCGACGTCCGACATCCGCCTCGAGTTCGATCGCCTGCGCCTTCGCATCGGCGCGGTCCTCGTGCAACTGCCCTTCTCGGGTCAGCTGTTCGTCGCCGAGGATCGAGCCGGCGGCTTGCTTCACCTTGCCGACGACGCGATCGCCGATCGCACTGGTGGTTCGGTCCCGTCCGGTCATCGTTCCAACCTCTGCTTTCTCGCGTCACCCGTCGCACTGAGCGGCGATCGATCGAGCGTCGCACCCCCTAGCACTACCCGAGGTCACGCCCGACAAACCGGGCCTGACCGTGCTGTGCCCACCGTCATGCCGAGGCCGGTGACGCCGGGCCTCGTTCCGCGCCCGGGTTCAGTACCTGGCCGTGCGGCGCATCCGGCGTGGTCGGCCGTCCGGATCCAGCACGAGACGGTGGATGACGTCGAAGCCGAGGCGGGTGAGCGGCGGGACCCGCTCGGCCGAGTGCACCCGGAGGTGGCCGGGCGGACGCGTACTCCGGTGACCGTCGCGATGCCACGCGTCGAGCGTCGCGGCCGAGTCGTGAAACGCATCGAACCATCCGACGGGATCGATGAGGGCGTCGGTGTCCGTCCGCTCGAGGTGTTCGGACGCGAACCGCAACCGGGTCGCCCGCGCCAGTGTGTTGCCGTCGGCGGGCGTCTGGGTGTCGACGATGGCGCACGACGCCTCGGAGTCGTGCGTCCACGAGCGCCGATTGAGATTGTCCGAGCCCACGGACATCCACTCGTCGTCCACGATGCACACCTTGGCGTGGACGTAGATCGGCGTTCCCTCCCCGTTCTCGAGGTTGTAGACCGCGATCCGGTCGCCGCCCGCGTCGAGCAGTTCCCGCTGGACCCGCTCCCGCCCGACGTCACTCCCCCGCCCCAACACGGGACCACCGGGATCCGGGTATCGCGGGATGACACTGATCACCCGCAACTCCGGAGATCGCCGCAGCGCAGCCGCAATCGCGCTCGCCGCGTCGTAGGACCAGAGGAACTGATCCTCGAGGTAGATCAGGCGACGAGCCCGACCGAACACCTTGAGGTAGGCCCGGGCGATGCTCCGCTCGCCATCGGGCGCGAAGGGGTACGGAATCCGCCGCGCGGGATACGTGCGCAGCACCTGCACCGAATGCGGCCCGGTGCCAGGCGTCACCCGCGGTTCGCAGGTCAAGGTGCTGGGTTCGCGCGGGTGCTGGGCACGCAGGTGCTGCCACGCGCGCCACGGGCTCGGGGTGTCGAGCGGGGCCGGGTCGTCCCACCGCTCCCGGAAGGTGGTCGCGATGTCGTCCACCGCGGGACCGAGCAGCCGCAGTTGCACGTCGTGCCACGGCGGTGTCGATCCGTAGTCCGCCTCCGAGAGCAGCGCGCGCTGAGGGTCACCGGCGTGATCGGCGTCGTCGTTCCGACCGTTGGCGAGATCGATACCGCCGAGAAACGCGACATCACCGGCCGCGGGATCCGACCGCCGGAGCACGACCAGCTTCTGGTGGTGACTCCCACTGCGCCGGATGCGATGGTCGAGCACCACCTCGCCGCCCGCTTCGTTCACCATCGTCGCGAGATCGACGTTCGCGGCCTCGTTCAGAGGACCAGGATGCGCGCGCCACACCAGACCGCGGATCGCAACGCCGCGTTGAGCAAGGGCAACGAACCGATCACCCAGGGCGCGG